>JAVWOV010000030.1:0-11616 GCA_036636255.1 Bacilli bacterium | reverse complement strand
AATAATTGGGGCTAGTATGTTACTTGCTAAAGAAAAATTTATGGGTAAAAAAGAATTTTATGCGCCAAGAGGTTTTTTAATTGACTATAATGATCAACAGTTAGTTAATGATTTTACCAATGAAATAAAATCATTTGTTTTAAATCATAATGGTTTTGTGCTAAGAATTGATCCTTATTTAGTGTATAAACAACGAAATATTAATGGTGATATTATTGCTGGTATTGATAATACAACGGTGGTTAATACATTAAAAAAAATTGGTTTTACTAAATGTAGTAATGATGAACAATTAAAATGGTTATATGTTTTAGAATTAGAAAATAAAACCGAAGATGATATTTTTAAGGAGATGTGTTCTAATACAAGAAATATAATTAGAAAAACGTTAAAAAGTAACATTAAGTTGCGTTATTTAAAAAAGGATGACTTATATTTATTTGAAAAGATTACTAATGAAACAGGATCTAGAAGGGGATTTAATAGTAAAAATTTAGATTATTATACTCAAATGAAAGATTTGTTTAAGGATGAAGTATTATTTGTTGTAGCGGAGCTTAATTTAACTTGTTATATTAGTGGTTTAAATAATGAATTACTATTACAAAAAAAACGTCTTGATAAATTATCAGATGTAAAAGCTAATAACGGTAAGAAAAGTGAGTTAAATATAACAATTACTAGTTTACTTAAAAAAATCGATAATGCTAATGCTATTAAGGAAACTGACGGAGAAACAATTATTTTATCGGGGGCGATGTTTATGGCCTATGGCGATGAATTAGTTTATCTTTTTTGTGGTAATTATAAAAAATATATAAATTTTGGTGCCCAATATTTTATTCAATGGGAAATGATAAAATATGCTATTAAGAATAATTTTAAACGTTATAATTTTTACGGAATAAGCGGTGTTTTTGATAAGAGAGATGAGTCATATGGTATTTATGAATTTAAAAAAGGCTTTGGTGGACATGTTGAGGAATTACTTGGTGATTATGAACTAGGTTTTGGTAACCACTATAAGCTTTATAATTTTTTAAAGAAGGTTAAAAAATGAAGTTTATTGAAAATATTGAAGAAAGTAAATTTAACGACTTTGTTTTAAAACAAAATAACTTTATGCAAACAAGTTATTTTGGACAAATCAATAAATTTAAAGGTTTTGAATATCATCTAGTTGGTTTAGAAGAAAATGATCAATTATTGGCCACAGCGATGATTTTAGAAAAAAAATTAATTAAGCAATATACTTATTTATATATTCCCAGAGGATATATTATCAATTTTAATGATAATGATTTGTTGAGTTATTTTACTGATGCTATTAGAAAGTTTGGCAAAAAAAGAAAAGCGATTTTTATATGTATTGATCCAGATCTTTTAGTCTATGATAAACAAAAAGATATTGCAAAATTTAAAAGTTTAGGGTTTAAACATATGGGGTTTAATGATTATTTTGAAAATCGTCAACCAAGGTTTACTTATAATTTAAAACTGAATAATTTAGAAACAATCGCACATAATTTTCATCCTACTACCAGAAAAATATATCATCGAGGTAATGTATATGATTTAGAAATAACTAAAGGAAGTATTAATGATATAACAAATTTTAGCTCGCTAATGAAAGAGACTGGGAGACGTAATAATGCTATATTTTTTAGTGAGGAATATTATAAAAGTTTTTATCAATTGTTTAATATGCATAATATGAGTGATATTTATATTGCTAAAATAAATATGGATCATTTAAAAAATATATATAAAACAAAAATAGCAGAGTTGAATTATAAATTATTAAAAAGCAAAAATGATAATAACAAAAACGATTTAGATAATCAATTAAATAAATATAAAAAAGAATTCATGGAAATTAAAGAAATAAAAGATAAAGATTTGATTTTATCTTCTATTATTACGGTAAAAACCAATAATAAGGTTTTTACTGTTCATGGGGGTAATGCAAATAATTTAAGATTTTTAAATGCTAATTATTGGTTATATTTTAAAATCATTGAAGATTCCTTAAACGATAATTTTAAGGAAATAGATTTTTTTGGAACAATTGGAAACGATAATAAGTGTAATAGTGGCTATGGGATCCATTTGTTTAAACGCCGTTTAGGTGGTGACAAATTAGAATATATTGGTGAATTTGATTTGATTTTAAATAAATTTCTTTATTTTTTATATAAAAAGATTTACTCTAAATTAAAACATCGTAAATAGCAATTCTCTTTTATTAAATTTTATCATACAAAAATCTACACGTTTTTTGATTTCGTGTAGATTTTCTTTAAATCAGTTCTTAAGCTGCTTTTTTATCAAACCCATATTTTTTATTAAACTTCTCTACTCTTCCTGCCTTTGATACCGATCCTTGGGTTCCGGTATAAAATGGATGACACTTATTACATACCTCTAAATGTAATTCGGCTTTATTTGATATAACGGTAAAAGCATTACCACAAGCACAAGTTACTTTAGTTTCCATATAATTCGGATGTTTTTTCATAGTTTCTCTCCTTCCGCCATGACAAAGTCATAGTAATTTGAATGCTTCTATAGTATAACAATTTTATTTGATTTAAGCAACTTATTTTGTTATTTTTTTATCAATTTTTACAATAAGTTGATCAAATATTGCTTTATAACCTTCTTTAGATGGGTGAATATTAAATTTATCAGGTAGATATTGTTTGTTTTGTGAAAATAATTTAAATGTCTCTATGTATGTTATGTTATATTTTTGACATAGTTTTTTACTTTCTTTATTAATGTAGATAAAAATTTCGGTTAGTTTTGGATCGTTTATATCAAATGGATTATAAAACCCAATCATATATATATCTTCTTTACAATATTGGCGAATCAATTTAAATAGTTTTTCTAAATCTTTAAACATTTCATCAGCATAGTCATAAAGTTTGTTATAATCATCAGTAAATTTTATTTTAGAAATGAGGTCATTAGCGCCAATTGATACAGTCGTAATATCGGCTTTTACTAATGCATTTTTAATTGTTTTTGTTTTATTGGCTATTTTAAGTCTTTTATTGTCTTCAATATCTTTAATTAAATCAGTGGTTTGATAACCTATGGTTGCATATTCATAAGAATATATTTCTAATATTTGTTTTTGTTTTAAATAATTAGCTAAATAACTAGCATATCCGTGATTTTCGTTTTGATTTGTTAATCCTACAGCTAATGAATCTCCTAATGATAAATAGTAAATTTTTTTATCCAAAGTACTTAGATAGATAAAAAATGTTATTAATGATATAAGGCTAGCAATTAGTAAATATTTTATTTTCATAGAATTCTCCTTAAAAAAATAGAGTAATACTCTATTTAATTATATTTCTTCTATTTCTATTTTAGCACCAATTTTTTGTAATTTGATAATTATATTTTCATATCCTCTTAGTACATGTTCTATATCAGTAATTACCGTTTGTCCAGATGCTTTTAAGCCCGCTAAAATTAAACAAGCACCGGCTCTTAAATCGGTGGCTTTTACAGTACAGCCTAGTAAGGTAGTTGGCCCAGTTATTTTGATTTTATCATTACATATTTGAATGTTTGAACCCATTTCATTTAAATATTCCACATTTTGGAAACGATTTTCATAAACAGTTTCCTGGATCAATGATGTTCCCTTACACATTGTTAACAAGGTGGTTAATGGTTGTTGTAAATCAGTAGGGAATCCTGGATATCCGAGTGTTGTAACATTAATTGGTTTAAGTTGATCTGTTGAAGAAATTGTTAAATAATCTTCATTAACAGTAAATGGTACTTCCATTTCCTTTAATTTTATTAGTAATGCCTCAATATGTTCTGGAATTATATTAGTTATTTTTAAATTTTTTCCTATTATTGCTCCTATCAAAGTATATGTTCCGGCTTCAATACGATCGGGAATAACCTTTATGGAAGAACTGGTTAATTTTTTGACACCGTTGATTATTATTCTATTTGTTCCGGCACCAATAATATTTGCTCCCATATTGTTTAAAAATGCTGATATGTTGGCTATTTCGGGTTCTTTGGCGGCATTTTCAATAATTGTTTGCCCCTTTGCTTTAGTAGCAGCCAGCATAATATTGATAGTTGCTCCAACACTAGCAACGTCAAGATAAATATGTGCTCCTGTTAATTTTGAAGCTTCGATGGTATAGTAGTTTTCTTGTTCAGTGATAACTGCTCCTAGTGCTTCAAAACCTTTTAGATGTAAATTTATTGGCCTTTTTCCTATGCAGCAACCGCCAGGAAAATACATTTTAACCTTTTTAAATTTTCCTAATAAGGCTCCCATAAAATAATATGAAGCTCGTAGTTTTTGAGATAGTTCTTGGGGTATTTCTTTATTAATAATATTTGTTGTGTCAATTTTTATTATGTTTTCTTTACGACTTATTTTAACATTTAAGTATTGTAAAATTTCTGTTAAAACACTTATATCTGAAATATTTGGTATATTGCTTATTGTTGCTATTTCATCGCATAATAAGGCAGCTGGCACTAAGGCTACTGCACTGTTTTTAGCTCCGCTTATTTTGACAGTTTTGCTTAAGGTATGGCCTCCGTTAATTATTATTTGTTTCATTCTTACCTCCTTGTTATAATATATTAAACTATTTTTTTATTGTTATGCTTTATTTTGACTGCCAAATAAAATTATTTTAGCTTTTACAACTTTTTTTATTTCTTGTTGTCCTGATGATATAATTTTTCTTGGATCATAAATTTTATCATTGTTTGAAATGAATTTTTTTATTTCATTAGACCACACTATTTGTAATTCGGTATTAATATTTATTTTACAGATACCATTGTTGATAGCTTTTTTTATTAAATCATCGGGAATACCAGTTCCTCCATGTAAAACTAACGGCAGTTTTGTTTTTTGTTTGATTTCCTTCATGCGCTTAAAATCTAATTGTGGTAATCCCTTATATATACCATGAACGCTGCCTAAGGCAGGTGCTAAACTGTCGATATTAGTGTTTTTTACTAGGGTAAGGCAATCTTCTGTTTTAGCGTAAGCAATATTATTGGTAAGATCATCTTCTGTGCCCCCTATATGGCCTACTTCTGCTTCAATAGTTTGACCTTTAGTATAATTTATTACTTCATTAACCATTTTTATGTTGGTTGCTAAATCGAATTTTGATCCATCAATCATAATTGAAGTAAATCCGGCATCTATTGCTTTAAAACAAGCCGACACGGTGCTTCCATGGTCTAAGTGTAGCGCTACTGGTACGGTTATATTCAAATCAATAATTAATCCTTTGATCATATTACTAATTGTAATATATCCCCCCATATATTTACTAGCGCCTTCGCTAACACCTAAAATAACGGGACTGTTATTAGCTTGAGCTTCTTCTAAAATATATTTTGCCCATTCTAAATTATTAATATTGAAGTGTGGAACGGCATATTTTAATTTCATAGCTTTTTCTAACAGTACTTTCGTATTAACTAACATATTTAACCTTCTTTCTTTTTTATATTTATATTAGGTAGTTTACTTCTATCTTGGAAATTTAATAATTTAATTACTATTATAATATTTACTTGATTTATTTTAATCCTACCTTATGTTCATTATAATGTTTTTATTTTAAAAAAACAATCAATAAATTGTTTTTTTTTATTACTTAACACATTTTATAGTAAAAAACATATTCCTACAATAATAATAGTTATGCCACCAATAAATGTTGATACTTTTCCAATCAAATTATTTATTTTTTTGCCAAGATATAAGCCTGTATATGTGAATATAAAGCTTATGATGGAAAAAATTAAAGCCGATAATATGTAATTAGAATTAATACTTTTTAATCCTATTCCAACTGAGAAGCTGTCTATGCTTACAGCAAGACCAAATAAAAGTAATTCTATAAAAGACATTTTTTTAATGTGTTGATGTTTTTTAAATGATTCTATGATCATTTGTATACCAATAATTAATAAGACAATACAAACCATTATATCGGTATCTATTTTTAACCAGGTTTGTATAAAGTTACCAACGGTCATTCCTAAGATAGGCATAAAAAAATGATATATGCCAACAATAATTGCTAATTGTAATATTTTTTTATATGATAAATTTAAGGTTCCATAGACCAAAGAAAGAGAAAATGCGTCCATGCTTAAGCTTATGGCAATGATAATTAATATAATCATAAATGTCCTCCTATTAATAGTACTTAATAGGAGGCTATTTTATTATAGATATTTTCTAATTATGGGTATTTTGTTATATATATTATTACCAAATGTTTGTTTAATTATATTAGTTTTATGGGCTACAAATAAGTAACTTAATCCGCCTACAATTGTGTAAATAATTACAACAATAATAGATATAAATCTTTTTTCAATATTCAGTGGCAAAATGTAAGTAGTCCCATACATAATTATAACCATAGTAAAACATGATAATAATACAAGTCCACTTTGTTTAAGGGTATTAATATAATTTATTTTGCGTTTACAACCTATCCATATTAAATTAAATATAGTAACGGTTAGTGAGCCAATTATAGTGGCTGTTATAGCTCCATAATAGGGTGGTAAGGATATTTTGTTAAATAGTATCATTAAAGGGACATTTAAAACTATTTTTAATGTGATACCACTTACTAAACTAATTAAAACTAATTTATATTCGTTTAAAGCTTGGGCAATCATAATCATGGATGTTGATAAACAGGCCGTAAAGGCCGTAAATATGGAAAACTTAATAACTAGGGGTCCTATTGATTCATAACCATAAAATATTCCCCATACAGGGACTGCTAAAAAGCTTAATCCAATTGTCATTGGTAAACTGATTAATAAAATCATTTGGATTGTTTGATTTATTTTGTTGCCAACATCTTTTTTATTGTTGCTTACATTACTACTTGTAATATTAGGAATTAAGCTTACAATAATTCCACTAGCAACAGATGTAACGATCATATTTAATTTAGAGCCCCATGTTGAAATAACACTGATAACAGCTTCTGCATCTATGGTATTAAAACCGGTATCATTTACGAGGGTTTTAACAACGGTCATTGTATCAACTATTTCATAGGATGAAGTTATAACGCTGATGGCTACCAGTGGAAGAGAATACTTTAATAATTTTTTTAATATTTGTCTGTTTGTGATGTTTCCTTCTTTGATACTTTCTTGATAATTAGTTTTTAAATTTTTTTTATTCCTTTTTATTTTATATTTTAAATAAAAGACTGCTATTATTGCTCCGAATGTGGCTCCGAAGACAGCAACGGAAACGGCAACAGGAAGGCCTAAACGAAAAATTTTTAGGGCTACATAACTTCCAAATATTATTAATATTACGCGTGCTAATTGTTCAATAATTTGACTAATTGATGAAGGCGTTATAAATTTATGCCCTTGTAAATAGCCTCTTAGAACACTTAGTGTTGCTACAAAAATAATGGCTAGTGATGATACTCTTAAAACAAGGGTGATATCCTCTTTGCTATTTCCACCGGTTACATTACCCATTATTATTTGAGCTAATAGAGGGGCACATATAAATAGAATTAGAAAAGAAATAATTGACATGATAATTATTATTTTTAAGGCAATTTTATATGCTCTTTCTTTGCAGTTATAGTAACCTAAGGTATTATATTCACTAACAATTTTACTAACAGCTATTGGTAAACCTATTGTTGATATTGCTAAAAAGATATTGTATAAACTATAGGCATATCCATATAACGCACCACCTTGTTCCCCTATAATTACATAAAAAGGAATAACATAAATTATTCCTAAAATTTTACTTATAATAATTCCAAATGTAGCTATAAAAGCACCTTGAATAAATGTGTTGCTTTTCAAAATATCACTTTCTTTCAGTATCATTATACTATTTTTTGATATATTTAACAATATGATTTTTGTCTATATTTTGTATAATCTAATAAAATAATTGTGCTTTTACTAATTTATTGATATAATAATAGTGATTATGACAAATAATATTTAAGGCTAACTATAATGTGTCAAGATAAAAATAATTAAAATTTATGAAATAATATGAAAATGAAGCAACATGATTAGTCTTCGCAATATAAATGCCTAAATAAAACATAGAACATAATCTTTCTTAAAATTGATTAATAGTGATAAGCAACCCTCTTGTAACTTTACAAGAAATAACCTAACGATAAATCAAAGGCAATAGATAAACTAATCCTTATCCAACTTATTAATATCTATTTGTAACGTACGGCTTTAGTCTTAAAAAAATCCAAATGATCAAGGTGATAGCTAAAACCACTCTAACACTTACAAATATTATAATAAAATGAGTTTATAGATATCTCGCCACAAAAATCTAAATAATAAAGAACTAATGTGATTAAATATCTATAATCACATTATACTAGGAGGTATAATATGATTCTCAAAAATAATGAAAAAACTCAAGTAGATATCGAGGAAAACAATGATGCTGAAGCGATTCAAATTGATGATGAGGTTGAATCTGAAGATACCATTGAATCTGATGAAATTATACATAATGATGATGATAGTAGCGTAATCAATTATGAATCAAATTATGAAAGTAATCAACCTTTTTTTAAAAATAAATGGGTTAGATATGGTTTGATTGGATTTATTACGGTTCTTTTAATAATTGCTTTTGTTTTAATTATTTCTTCTTGTAATTCTTCAAAATTGAAAGGATTTAAGATGACCAAAATACCGGTATTATATGTTGATGAGAAATTTGATTTTAAAATCGTTCCAACAACGGAGATGAAGAAGAAAATAAAGTACACCTTTGAGACAGATGATGAAAATATTGCTTATATTAAGTATCCAAAGTTAAAGGGTGTTAACATTAAAAATACGGTTGTTCCTTTACTGCCTGGAGAAACTCGTTTAAGAATTAAAGCAGGACAGGTTGATAATAGTTCTAAAATTATTGTCTGTAATCGTCTTAAGTCTAATTTAGTTGAAAATAAAATAGGAGTAAAATTAAATAAGACAACTGATTTGAATTTAAAATTAGGTGAAAATAAAGAGTGTTATGAGAAGTTAACTTTTACTTCTAGTGATAAAAGTACAATTGAAGTTGATGGGCGTTCTATTACTGGTAAAAAGGCAGGGATGGCTGTTATTACGGTTAGCGATGGTAAAACAAAAGTAGATATAAACGCTAAAGTCTCTACTAAAAATATTTATGTGACTTCGGTTATGATTGATGAAGATTCTTTATCGTTAAAAGTTGATGAAGCTAAGCAATTAAATGCGACCGCTCGCCCTAGTGATGCTACTGATAAAAAAATAAAATGGTCGATTGATGATACTTCAGTAGCAACTGTTGATAATCAAGGAATTGTAACTGGTAAAAAGGTGGGTAATACTTCGGTTATTGCGGAGGCCGATGATGGTAGTGGTAAAAAAGCTATTATCAAGGTTAATGTTACTAATAAACCTAGTAGTTCTAACAATAGTTCTAATAATAATTCTAACAACAATTCTAATAATAATTCTAACAACAATTCTAATAATAATTCTAATGTTCAAGTGAAAAAAACCACTTATTATGAATATCGAATTAAATCAATATCTACGACTTTAATTCCTATGTGTGATTTTTATGATTCTAGACAAGTAAGCGATCAATATTTTACTGTTTCCTCTATTGATCCGGTTAATGGTGGAAGTATTTATATATCTTCGCTAGGTGTTATGTTACAAAATAATCCTCGTAACATAAGTATTACAGGCACTTCAGGAAAAGAATATGTTAATTTTAGTGATTATTGTAATCAAAAAATTAGTGGTTCTATTTATTTCCCGAGTAATCCTGCGAAACCTGGTAATTGTAGTGATTGGACTTTTAATAATTATTATGCCTCACCAAGTGTATATGTTAATTCTGTTTCTATAGAAAAGAATATTTATAAAGATAATCGTTTTAGTAATGGCTATATATTTGATTATAAGATAAGTTATAATAATACTGCTATTAATAATAATGTTCCAAAACATGGCTCGTTTAGTTCTTTAGCCACTCGGTTTATAATTAGTTATTACTCGTTAGCAGATAATTTTTCTTCGGCTAGATGTAGTGATTTAAATGCTGTGCAATCACAATTCATTACTAAAAGATATAACAAACAAGTTAGTAATACTTCATATAGCAATTATATGTGGACGTCAAATTCTAATCTACCAGGTGCTGAATATACAGGTAAAAAAAAGGTAGAATAAAATAGATAATTGATTATAATATCTTTAAATTTCATACTAAATAAAAAAAACAATTTTGTTAAAATATTTAAAATGAACTAAGAAGATATTTTTTCATGGTAAAATATAATAAAAAGTACTTAAAGGATTATTAAATGACACTAGTTACAGTTATTTGACGAAAAAATATAATGTTTCTATGGTAGGAAATATACCTAATTAAAGAAAGATTTAACTTAATCTTTAAATCAAAACAACAAGGACATATAAAAACAAGAAATTAATATATTGATATCTTAAAAATTCTTGTGCTTTACTGATGAAAATCCGCGACAGACTCATATAAATTAAAAATATTAAATTGTACATAAATTAATATTAGGATTTCCAATATCTATAGTTTGTATTATTTTAAACATTGAAAGAAGATATTATTAAATTTGTATGCTAATTGACAACTAATTTATTAATCATTACTTTTCTCTTGACTTCTGATAGTTAGTCACTCCCTTTAATTATAAAAAGAATAACTAAATCAATTTCTAAAATCTGTATCATCATAGATAGGTAGCTTTACACATTTTTTATACTCCGGTGGTGCGGACCTAACGTATAATGACAAGGGGGAAAAATATATCATATACAAAGCAAGAAAAAGATGTAACCCTCAAATTATATGATGAAACAGAATCAATAGCTACTGTTATTAATAAACTAGGATTCCCGAGTAAACAAAACATATGGATCTAGGTCAAGTTTAAGTGTTTATAAAAATCACTGAACCATATGAGTTCAGTGTAGTACAGACAATTTTTAGGATTAACATAAACTGATTATGTTAATCCTATATTTCGTTCGCACCACGCTCCTTTAAAGGTATTGATATCGTTTCCCATTATTTTATTTATATTTGCTAATTATTTCTTGAACAAATGAAGCATATTTTATATTTTCATTTTCTTCTGCTTCCATTAGACATAGGGGAGGGAACATGACACACCACCAATTATTACCATTTCCTTGTCCAATGGTAACGACAACTGATTCATAATATCCTTCATTATATGTTACGCCTCGGAATTCTTTTGCAGGGAAATAGTTATAACCAAAGTTTATTTTATAACCTAATTTATAATTTTCTTTTATTAAAATATTATTAATGTTTTTGTCTATTTTATTTAAGTTGTTATTTATTAATTGTCTTGCTTTGTTAATGTTATGAGTATTTTTAACAATATCATACATATCGTTTTGAAGATTGGTTTTTACTTTGGTTTTTATATTTTGATCGATTATTGAATTACTGTTAGGAACAATTCTTATCCTTATTGCTTCATCAGGTATAATGACCTTTGCTTC
>JAVWOV010000029.1:0-11628 GCA_036636255.1 Bacilli bacterium | reverse complement strand
ACAATTAAAATTATTATTTCTTTTTAAATATATATACTGTATAATAATTATACATAGTAATAATACAAGAAAGGTAGTGAATTATATGGAAAAAAGTAGAAAAGAATTTATCGAATCTTTAAATAATGATAACTTAGAAACGACAAGTTCTTTTAAAGATATTATGTCAAGAAGCGAATTAAGACAACGAATACGTGAAAAAGAACAAGAAAACAAGGATCAAAAAGATTTATTTCAAAACACTATACCTCAAAAAAAAGAAATGACTAATACCTTTGATAAAATCAATAGTAAAAGTGAACAAAAAAAAATTGCTAAACAGCAAGAACAAGCAATCAAGCTGAATAAAATACAAACAGAAAAAGAAAAAAAGCAAAAAGAAAAAAAATCAAAAGCACAAAAAAGAATAGAAAAAAAAGAAGAAAAAACAAAAAATAAACAATTAAAAAAACAAACTAACAAATCTGAAAATGGATTCTTTTTAACGATAATTTTAATTATTATTCTTTTATGCAGTATAAGTTATTTAATATATAATTTTTTATGTCTTAAAAGTGATCCCAATATGATATATATTATAGCAAATTGTTCATCTATTGCCATATTAACTATTTTATTTATGATAGCTTTAAAAATAAAAAGAAAGCCATTTAAAACTATTTTTCAAACATTTAGTATTTTAATATTTTTAATTTACATAACAATAACCTGTTTAGTAATGCTAAATATAATTAAAATTCCTAATCTAATAACAATTGAAAATTTTCAAAATCAAACGGTAACAACAGCTATGAAATGGGCCGATGAAAATCATATAAATTTAAATATTAATTATGACTTTAGTGATAACATTGAAAAAAACCTTATTATTAGTCAAAATAAACAAAGTGGTATGCTTACCAATAATATGGATAGTTTAAGTGTTGTTGTATCAAATGGTCCTAATTATGATCAAAAAACAACTGTTCCAAACATGGTTGGATGGAATATAACAGAAATCATAAAAAAAATTAATCAATTAAAATTAAACAATGTTGTTATAACATATGAATTTAATAATAACATAAAAAAGGATACGTTATTTGAACAAAATCAAGAAGGTAGTATGACTAGAAATAATAAAATAGATATGAAATTTTCCTTAGGTAATATAGAAGATTTAAAACCTTTAAAATTAAATAATTTAAAAAACATGAAAGAATTTGATGCCACTTTATGGCTTGAAAGGAATGGTATTACCTATGAAATTGAATACAAATATAATAAAAAAACGCCATTAAAACATGTCATATCAACCGATCCTAAACATGAAACAATTATTGATCAAACAAAAGATAAAGTAAAATTAACAATATCTAAAGGTCCTAAAATAATTGCACCAAATTTGATGAAAATGTCGCTAGATGAAATAATGAATTGGGCTAATAAATATGGTCTTTCAATTACCTACGGTAGTGAATTTGATGAGAAAATAAAAAGTGGTAAAGTAAAACGTGTTGCTATCAAAAAAGGTGAACTTGTTAATCAGGAAAATCCTATTCATATAATCATGTCTAAAGGTAAATTAAAGATGATTGATTATAACGATAATGATTTAGATAAAATTAGAACTTTTGCACTAAAAAACAATATTCCGCTCAATATAATAGAAGAATATAACAATAAAATAATAAAAGGTAAGCTAATTGATGTTTCGCATAAAGCTTTCCAATTAATAAAAAGCAATGATACTATCACATTAAAAGTATCACTTGGTATATCTTCAAAAATACCTAATTTTATGGGTATGACTGTCCACGAGGCTAAAAATAAATGTCAAAATGCCAAACTAAGTTGTTCATTTAATTATGTTTATTCAAACGAATCAAAAGATACGGTTATTTATCAAAATAAGGCTAGCGGTCAAGAAGTAATGGAAGGTTCTAGTATAACACTTTCTATTAGTAAAGGGCCGGCTCCGGCTGGGCAAAACAACTATATACCACCAAGCGGTGGTTCTGATGCTGGAAATAATACCGGTGGAAATTCAGGAAGCAATCCCCCTCCGACACCTCCACCAACATGTGATAGAAATATAACAACAAAAATATATTTGAATCCTACCATTGGTAATGCATCTGCTACGGCAGTAAATCTTCAAAATCAAGATAGTTTAATTAAATGGGTAATACAATATGTAAATAGAGCTGATTATAGTGAATCAGCATCTATCGGACAATTTACCGCAAACTCAACAAATAAATATGATGGCATTTCTTTAAATTATTGCGATACATATACAATACAAATATTTAATAAGTAAAATACATTTATAAAGCAAACATCCTGATAATGTTATATATAACATTATCAGGATGTTTTTATGAAATTAAAAAATATTTATAAAAAAAGACTGACTTAGTCAGTCTCTAAAATTGTAACAACACAGACTAGAAAATTCTAGTTTATTAATAACCGTAGCTATTAATTGTGTTTCATCATATAGTTTGAGGGCAGTATCATGACATCATGTACCTACTTGTCATTATACATTAGTCCAAAAATTTGTCCGCATCCTCTTCTCCACTATCTAAAATTTTTAACATCTAACTTTTATTAAATATTTAAACATTTTCTATAATTAATTCAATTCTATGTTTATTATTATCATTTCTTATAAATTTATATTTTTTGTTTTTAACAACCTTATTTAAATCATCAAATGATTTATAAAGTAGATCCTTTAGTTCTCCTATATCAGCTACATTTGTAGAGTTTGATATATATATTGCATATTTCCCTGGTAACATATTTGTTAAATCAATATCTGCTCGATACCATGCTCGTGTTTTATCGTAACCATCAGAACTAGGAAGAGATATTTTAAATAATCCATCAATAACACTTCCAATATTATATTCATATTTTGTAAAATTAGAAATGTTTTCAAAAATTATTTTTCGATCAACATTAGCATAAATGCTATAATCTGTACCATATGAATAAGAATAGCCTAAGATACTTAATCTGCCTGAATTATCTAAATTCATTGTTCTAAATTGATCATATTGACTATATATTGCGTTAGTTTCTTTTTTACCAAGTTGAGTATCTCTAATTATGAATTCTATATAAGGTATGTTACTACTATAATCATTTCTAATAATTGCATATTTTAAATCTGCATAATCTGTAACTTGCGGTTTATAAAGAGGATTATTTATTACTGATTTAGAATAAAATTTATCTGTTTCTGATACTATATACACTTTGTAATCTCCTGCTGGTAATTTATTTATATCTAAACTACCTTCAAACCAAGAATAAGTATAATTATAATTATCATCACCAATGGCAGGTCGTCCTAAATCGTTAGCATCAATAATTCTTGATAAATTTTGTTCATATTTTTTTGTTGAATCAGTTAAACTTTCAAATATAATTTTATATGTAATTTTTGTATTTAAATCGTTATTAATTCTATTAATCGTATTATACCCTTTAATAACTAATTTGTTATCTACTTCTTTTAAATATTCAAAATAAAAATTACCGTCTTTTTGAACTAATCCTGTTTCATCAGGTTTTTCTTCTTTTTTCCATGTTGCTTTATAACTAGCTGTCTTATTAACTTTACTAATATTAGGACTCCAACCATTAAAGGTATAACCTGCAAGTGTAGGTTCTTCTATTATTGGTAACTCATTATATTTTGTTTTAACAATTTTAGAAGTTAAATTGTCACTAAATAAACCATTAGTTGCATCAAAATTAATATCATATACATTAGGTATCCAAAGTGTTACATATGTTTTATTACATGAAGCGCTGGCAACATTAGGACTCCAGCCATTAAAAGTATAACCTGTTTTAGTAGGTGTTTCAACTGAAGGAACAATATCTTTTTTTACCTTAATTGTTTTAGATATAGTTTTATCACTATAATAACCACCATCAGTATTGAAAGTGATATCATAATTAATAGAAGTAGTATCTTCAATTGGCTTTGATCCGGGCAAATAAACATCAATAACACTAGCATGTATATAGCCATAATTATTATCAAAATTATAAGCTCCCTGATCTTGAATCAATTTATTTCTACTACTATCTAATGTTGGATCAGCTTGAATCTTATACCAAATATCACTACCGTTATAATATTCACCATTAACTTTACTTAATATAATAAAGGGAAAGTCAGTTGAATTAGTAGTTCGATATAAAATTGACGAATTTGTTGTTGCTTCTTTTCTGATTGCATAACTTCCAAATTTAGTTTTAATACCAATTGTATAATAACCATAATCGGTTTGTCCAACAGCTTTTTCAAATGTATAAAAATTTCCCGCTGCCTTTTCTCCCCAATAAGGATCAGATGCATACTTAACATTCATACCACTGGCTTTATTACCAAGATGAGGCCCGTAATATCTCCCTTGTAGACAAATAGAAGTAAAACCATTCCCACCAGTATTTTTCCAATCACATGGATCCATATATCCCTCCGAAACAAATCCCTTTGCATGGAAATAAACACTAGTAGCCGGACTATCATAATAATCAGCTTCGTTAGGATTACTATCAAAAGCATTATGTCCAAATAAATTGTTTCGATATTTTGCATAACCACTGGTTCCCCAAGCACTTTCATTACCAGCTGTCCCAAACATTAAAGCTCCATTAGAACCATAAATATTTTGATTATCAATAAAAGCTGAACCTAAATTATACATTTTATTAGATGAATTAGTAATATAATTATTTAAATCACTAACTGTTTGATTAGTTTTAGTTCGATGAGATAAAAATTGATAATAATTATAATAAGGATTATTAGCATTAATAGCGTTACTATGACTGCCAATTTTTAAATCATTTACCATAATTTTAAAATCATTTAAATTATTATAACGATAAAAATAATGGCCATCATAGCTTAGAAAATAAGCTTTATTGGGTAAACCAATTGTATCTGGGCCAAGTTCTATACAATCATATTTACTATTATTGGTATCATTAGATATACAATGTTGTAAAACACCATTTACCGATTTATATGATGTAATCCAAGTTGATGATTCATAATAATCCATATCAATAACATTAACTTCCCAAGGATTAACTAAACCAACAACCCCTGATTGCATAAATTTAACTTTCCCATTCTCGTTTCCTAAATAAACACCATCAGCACTACTACAACCGTTGGTATATCCAGAACGACCAGTCGAAAATTCTATATAACTAGTATTATTATTACATGTTTTTGTTTTAAAATTAACAATACCATAATTGATATCAGCTTTTACTTCTCCGCTAAAAAAGGGTGTTAAAGCAATAAAAAAACAAAAAAGAATCAATTTATAATTAATATTTATTTTCATTCAACACCTCTATTCTATATTAATTTTATTATATCATGTTTCATAGTATATTTCGACATATTTTATAAGTTTTTATGTTTTTTTTTGTTAATTTGACACAATTTTACTATAAATAATAAAAATAAAAATAACTTTTTTGAAAAATATTGCATATTATTTAGTAATATGCTAGAATATAAAAGCAAGTTGCACATGGACCCTTAGCTCAGTTGGTTAGAGCATCCGGCTCATAACCGGGCGGTCGAAGGTTCGAGTCCTTCAGGGTCCACCATATGCGAGTGTGGCGAAATTGGCAGACGCACTAGACTTAGGATCTAGCGGAGTAATCCATGGGGGTTCAAGTCCCTTCACTCGCACCATTTTTTTGTTATTAAGTAGGTAAGTTGTTGATTTTAAAGATAATTTATCTACTTTTATTTTGCTAATAAAACAAAATTAATCAGACATACATTATTTTAACAAACTTCAATTTAATATTTAAAAAGTTTTATGATGAAAATCTATCAAACTATGTTATAATGAGTTGATTGGATTTAAAAATTCAACTAAGAAATAGAGGTAATTATGGAATTTAAAGATTTTGGTTTAAGTGCACCAATAATGCAAGCACTAATAGAAGAAGGTTATGAAACCCCTACTTTAATTCAAAAACAAGCCATTCCTATTATAATGAACAATCAAGATTTATTAGGCTGTGCCCAAACAGGAACTGGTAAAACGGCCGCTTTTGCCCTACCGTTAATTCAAAAAATATTAACAAATAATAAAGAAAAACATATAAAAATATTAGTTCTTTCACCAACTAGAGAATTAGCTATTCAAATAAGGGATTCTTTTCGAACATTTGCTAAATATACTGATTTAAAATGTAGTGTTATATTAGGCGGTGTTAATCAAAAATCACAAATAGAAGTATTAAAAAAAGGTATTGATATATTAGTAGCTACTCCTGGCCGCTTATTAGATTTAATTAAACAAAAGCATGTTAAATTAGATCAATTACAATATCTTGTACTAGATGAAGCTGATACTATGTTAGATATGGGATTTATTCATGATGTAAAAAAAATAATAGCTATGGCCCCAATTAAAAGACAAACTCTATTATTTTCAGCTACCATGCCACAATCAATTGAAGAATTATCAACTACTTTTTTAAATAAACCACAAATAGTAAAAGTAACACCTGTATCATCAACAGTTAGCAAAATAAAACAGACCCTTTATCAAATTGACAAAACAAATAAACCTAAATTATTAATAACACTTTTAAATAAGGAAACGGTTCAATCAGCCTTAATATTTACTAGAACAAAACATGGTGCTAACAAATTAAATGATATATTAATAAGTGAAAATATAAAAAGTAATGTAATTCATGGTAATAAATCACAAAGTGCTCGTGTTATTGCCTTGAAGCAATTCAAAGAAAAAAAGATAAAAGTATTAATTGCAACAGATATTGCTGCTCGCGGTATTGATGTTAGGGAATTATCCCACGTTTTTAATTATGACATGCCTGATCAAGCGGAAACATACGTCCATAGAATTGGACGAACTGGCCGAGCTGGTTTTGAAGGTCAAGCTATTTCTTTAGCTAATGTTGATGAACTAGCTATGGTAAAAGAAATAGAAAAATTAATTAAACAAACATTAACAATTATAACTGATCATAATTATCCTATGAAAGTATTTACCTTAACACCCAAAAAAATACAAGTCAAAAAATATAAAAAAAATAACTCCTATGAAACAAAAACATATAATAAAAATTTAAAAACAAATAAGATTAAAAATAACTATCAAGGAAATAAACAAAGAACTTTTAATTCATCAAATCAGGGAAAATAAGTATTACTTATTTTTTTTTTATAAAAAAAAATAATCATAACAATTATTTTCCTAACATATCTAGCAAATTAATTTTAAACATATCTTTTTGTCCATGTGTTTTAGAAATCATCACACCCTTATAAGTATCCAATTCTGTTTGATGACCTTCTAACAAAATATCTTCTGGGGAAATAGTATCTAAAATAACCATTTTATCATGTTCATAAACAGTGTAATGTAAAATAATGTTACCATGAACTTTGGAAAACATAATATCAGTGGGTAATTTAAGATTATAATTTTTTTTATTACTTTGCTTGTTAACATTAACAAGTTGGCCTAAAAATAAACCTTCCTTTAACTTGGGATAATATTCAAAATATAGTTTTTTATATGCTAACATATTATATTTTTTTAAAGCGCGCTCTAATTTTTTGAATTCGTTTTCATTAACATAATCAAAAACATAACAATTCATAATTATCCCCCCTACTATAATATAATAATTGTATCATGATTTTTTTTTTATGTCAAACTTAATTGTTATTAAATAAGCCATAAATCATGGTATCTTAATCTTAACAATAGTACATCCGGCATTATTAAAATGTGTTTTAAAAAATAAAACATTATGATTTTCTTGTAATGTTTTTCTGACCATAGTCTTTAAAATACCACTACCAAAGCCGTGAATAATAACCACCAAATCATTTTTTAAAAATTTGTTGTCAGCTATAAAATCATTAACAAATACTCGTCCGATTTCGCGAGAGACACCATGTAAATCTAATGTTGGTAAGTTATTAATAAAAATAACATCATCTAAATTCATTATAAACTTCCCGCATTTCGGCCCCTGTTGGAATAGAATTACGACCACCAATTCTGGTAACGGAAATAGCACCTGCAATATTAGCTATTTTTAAAATGCATTCAAAATTATTTTTTTTAGCAATGCCATAAGTAAAAGCTCCGTGAAAAATATCACCAGCCCCTGTTGTGTCGATTGCTTTAACTTTAATAGCGGGCATGATTTTAATTTCATTATTATACATATACAAGCATCCTTTGTCTTCTAAAGTAACAACAATATTATTATTAAATATTTTTTTTAAGGCTTTATACAAATTAACTAGTGATTGATGATTAGCGTAATCAATTTTAAGTTTAGTTATTTGTAATGCAAAACCAACCGAACAAACAAGATAATCAACTATCTTACTAAGCTCAATAATTTCTTTACGATCACGACTAGCATCAATAATACTAATAGCTTTAGGATATTGTTTTAACATTTTCATTGAAAATTCACATTCCTGACCATCAATCAAAATAATATCAGGTTCAAAATCAAGTTCAAAATCAGCTAATTTCATTAAACTAGGGCGATATGTTAAAATTGTTCGACTACCAGATGATCTATTAGCAATAATATGACTACTAGGTGTGCATTCATTATCTTTTAAAAATAAATATTTAGTATTAACACCAACAGAATTAAATTCTTCCTTTATTCTTCTTCCATATAAATCATTACCTACTACCCCAGCAAAAGTAACATCAAGTCCCCATTTACCAAGCAAATATGCGGCATTAGAAGCTGGTCCACCACCACACTCAATTAAATCATGCACCCGACTTTTAGTGTTTTCAACGGGATAACTATCAACGGGTGTCGTAATGTCATATGATGCATGACCAATACATAAAATTTTCATTAGTTATCACTCACTATCTTGGCAATAGCTGCTGAAAGTTTAGCAACAGGAACCCGATATGGTGAACAAGATACATAATCAAGACCAATTTGTTGACAAAAAGCTACACTACTAGGTTCACCTCCATGTTCGCCACAAATACCTAATTTTATATCCTTGTTAGTCATTTTAGCTAATTTAACAGCAGTTGTCATTAACTTACCAACGCCGTTTATATCAAGTTTAACAAACGGATCATCTTTAAAAATACCCAAACGATAATAATCAGTTAAAAATTTAGCGGCATCATCACGTGAAAAGCCAAAAACCATCTGTGTTAAATCATTGGTTCCAAAACTAAAAAATGCGGCTTCTTTAGCAATTATATTAGCAGTAATACATGCTCGTGGTACCTCGATCATTGTTCCAACTTCGCTATTAATTTCAATATTTTTAGAACTCATTGTATTCTTAATTTCGTTAACAACAATATCTCGAACAAAACTAAATTCCTTAACATCACTAACCAAAGGAATCATTAATTCAAGCTTAACTGTTAATCCTAGTTTTTCTAAATTGACCATTGCTTCCATAATAGCTTTAGTCTGCATAACTACAATTTCTGGATAAGTAATAGAAAGCCTGCAACCTCGATGACCCATCATTGGATTAACCTCGTGCAAAGATGCACATTTTGTTCTTAGTTCATTAAATGGCTTTTTAAGAAATTTAGCTAATTTTTTTAATGATGCCTCACTCTTTGGTAAAAATTCATGTAATGGTGGGTCTAAATAACGAACAGTCACTGGCAATCCATTCATAACTTTAAAAATTTTTAAAAAGTCACTGGCTTGCATTTTTAATAATTTATCTAAGGCCATCTGACGTTCTTCTAAACTATCGGCTAAAATCATAGCTTGAACGGTCATAATTCTATCATCATTAAAAAACATATGTTCGGTTCGAACTAAGCCAATTCCTGCCGCTTTAAATTTAAGGGCTACTAAAGCATCTTCGTAAGTATCGGCATTAGCTCTAACTTCTAGAGCACCAACACTAGAAACAAGATCCATAAAGCTATTAAAATCATCAGTTAAAACAGGCTCAACGGTTTTAACTGAACCTTTATAAATTAAACCGGTTGTTCCGTCAACAGAAATAAAGTCACCTTCTTTATAAGTAACATCATTAACAATTAATGTTTTATTTAAAGTATCTACTAAAAGATTAGAACAACCACATACACAACATTTACCCATTCCTCTGGCAACTACAGCTGCATGCGATGTCATTCCGCCACGAACTGTTACAATTCCATTTGCAAAATGCATTCCAGCAATATCTTCTGATGAGGTTTCATCACGAACTAAAATAGTTGCTACATCTTTATTGTTAATAATATCGGTACTATTAAAAAATATTTTCCCTACGGCGGCTCCTGGTGATGCAGGAATACCTTTACCAATAATAATAGCTTCTTTTAATAAGGAGGTATCAAACGACTTATATAATAACTGTGATAGCATATTTGGTTCTACCATTAAAATGGCTTCTTTTGGAGATATTTTACCCTCTTTTAATAAATCTAAAGCAATTTTTAAGGCAGCAGCTCCAGTTCTTTTACCGTTTCGGGTTTGTAAAATATAAAGTTTACCATTTTGAATTGTAAATTCCATATCCTGCATATCGTGATAATGGTCTTCTAGAGTTTTACCATAATTAACAAATTCCTCGTAAATATTTGGCATAATATCTTTTAATGTACTAATATCTTTAGGTGTTCTAACACCGGCTACAATATCTTCTCCTTGAGCATTAATTAAATATTCGCCATAAAAAGTATTATCACCAGTAGCAGGATTTCGTGTAAAAGCTACACCGGTTCCAGATAAGGAGTTGACATTTCCATAAACCATTTGTTGTACATTAACAGCGGTTCCAAAACTATCAGGAATATTGTTTAATTTTCGGTAAATCTTTGCTCGATCATTTTGCCACGACCTAAAAACAGCGGTAATAGCTGTCATTAATTGCTCAAATGGATCTTGAGGAAAAACATGACCGTTTAATGATAAAAATAATTTTTTGAATTCTTCAACAATTTTACAAATAACTTCTTCTGATAAATCAAAATCATTCGTAACTTTTTCGATTTTTTTATATTTTATAATAATGTTTTCAAATAAAGAATGATCGTTACCATGAACAACGTCAGCATACATAGCAATAAGTCTTCGATAGCAATCATTGATAAAGCGCTTATTATTAGAAGCTTTTACCATTTCGTCATTTATACCTAAATTTAAAATAGTATCCATCATCCCTGGCATACTAGCCCGTGCCCCACTTCTAATTGATAACAACAATGGATTACTTAAATTACCCAACTGTTGATTTGTATCTATTTCTAATTGATTTAATTTAGCTAAAATTTCTTCCTTAATGGTATCATTAATCTTTAATCCATCAGTATAATAGCTATTACAAGCTGTTGTTGAAATTGTAAAACCATTAGGAACAGGTAACCCTAGGTTTGTCATTTCAGCTAAATTGGCACCCTTACCGCCTAAAATATCTCGCATTTCTTTATTTCCTTCATTAAAACTAAAAACAAATTTATTCATTTTATCCCTCTATTCTTAATTATTATTATAACAAAAAAAAAAACTTAAAACAAGGTTATTTTTTTGATCGTTGATGTATTTATGATTATCATATTATATTGTCATAGT
>JAVWOV010000028.1:0-11914 GCA_036636255.1 Bacilli bacterium | reverse complement strand
AGAAAAAAATAAAGATAAAAAAATAGAAAAAATTATTTTATCTAATTTAACCAATTTGGAAAAAATTATTGATTATAATATCAAAAACAATATTCATTTTTATCGTTTGACATCAAAACTAATACCATTAGCAACACATGAACAAGTTACCTTTGAGTATATATTGAAATATCGAAAATATTATGAAATAATCGGTAAAAAAATTAAAAAAAGTAAGATGCGTGTTGACGTACATCCTGATCAATTCACAGTTTTAAATAGTACCAAACCACAAGTAATAGCAAACACAATTAAAATATTACAATATCATTATCAAATTTTAAAAGCCTTAAAGATTCAAAAGCCCATCATTATTTTACATGTTGGAAGTAATGTTTTTGGAAAAAAACCATCATTAACAAGATTTGTTAATAATTTCAATAAATTACCAAAAAAAATTCAAAAAACAATTGTAATTGAAAATGATGATAAAGTTTTTAATATTGATGATGTATTAAATCTAACTAGTAAATTAAAAATACCATTTGTATTAGACTATCATCATCATCTTTGTAACAGTGGTGATTGTGACATTGAAAATTACTTCACCAAAATTTTTGAGACATGGACCGATCAAAACCCTAAAATACACTTTTCTACTTCTAAAAATCAAACTAAAAAAGATTTTAGAAGTCATAATGACTTTATAAATGTTGATGACTTTATAAAGTTTATCGAAAAAATAAAACAATATAATGTAGATATCGATATTATGCTAGAAGCTAAATTTAAAGATGAAGCTTTGTTTAGATTAATTCGTCTATTAAAATACAAAACTAATTACAAGTTTATTGATGAAACTTCCTTCGAAGTTTAATAATTTACTTGTTTTTTTATATACTATTCCTTTTTTACTTTATTGTCATATATTAATAAGGATAGTATTTAAAAAGACATCCGGGAATATGTCAAGATGGTAATTAGCCTTTTTGATATATAATTTCTCCTATATTAAATAAATTAAGGCATAGTAAAAACTGTTTAGCTTAAACCTAAACATTAGTTTGTAACTATCCCACTCAGTTTATTTGAGATTGAGTATTTGAGTCTATCGGACTATAATATTGATTTTTTCTCAACAACAGAAATTAAATTTACCAAATCTTCAACAGAAGTTTCAGCAATTTAATCAGGAGAATCAAAGTTATCAAATATAGTACATTAAATAAATTAGAAAATAGTTTATCCTTCCTGTGGGCAATAATAAGCCCCAAATAAATATTATTTATAACATATAATTTTCTTTAATAATATTTTTAGAACTAGATAATATTATCTAGTAAGTCTTTGAAGAGCAATAAATTGTGAGCCTCTAAATGGATGGAGATTTTAAGCTCTACCGACTATCGTAAAGTCGGCAAGAATATAAGCATCTGGAGGATTTGTTTTTTCAATATCTGAAAAACTTTCCTTATATTTATTAATATTATGAACATTAACACAATAAACTTCTATATTGAAGTTATTAAGGTATTCATGAGAAGAAAAATAACAAGCAAGATGAAAAGAATACATTCCAGTAGCTTCATAAACCACAATAATTTTATCAAAGAAATAATTATCATAAATATTTTGAGTTTTACTAATTTTTTTCGCAGTCATCTGGAGTATTAGAGAATTTAAAATACAAATTTGATTAGATTATAAAGAAACATCACCACCGATAAATAAAAAATTTGTCATAGATATCACCATCTTTCATTTAATTAAATTTTTGTGAAATATAATTAAATGAAACTCAAGCTTATTAGCTACGACAACCTTGTTATTAGAATACATATTATTTTTTAGAAAGCCAAACTGCGAACTAAAACAATAAGAGAAACAGTCTTTAATAGTAAACACTATGAAGGGTTACAGGAGGGAGAATAATAGTTCTTAGTCCGAAAATATTTCAATAATATTTCAACGCTGGAGTATTATTATCGAAAGTTTTTAACTATTTTACTTATAAAATAGAATAAATAAAAAATAGCTAAATGTAAGTTGAAATATCATTTACAAAAACTATTATACGAGGAGTGAATATATGGAAAAATCTTATTTAACTTTAAAAAGGAGTAAATTAGGTAAAACAGTAATTATTCAAAAGCTTAATTTAGAAGAGATAATTAAACGTCGTTTATTGGATATTGGTTTAACACCGAATACTAAGATTACATGTATATTAAATAGTCCTGGTGGCGATCCACGAGCGTATTTAATAAAGGGAACATTAATTGCTATTAGAAATGAAAATGCTAATAAAATCATTGTAAAGGAGGATTACAATGAGACAAAAAGTTAGCAAAGAAGATCATATTGTAGCTCTTGCCGGTAACCCTAATGTTGGGAAAAGCACCATTTTTAATTGTTTAACAGGATTAAGACAGCATACAGGTAATTGGCCCGGCAAAACCGTATCAAACGCTACCGGTCATTATAACCACAACGATAAAAACTATCTTATTTATGATTTGCCAGGCACGTACTCATTAAACGCCCATTCTAGTGAAGAACAAGTAGCACGTGATTTTATTTGTTTTGGTAATTATGACATTCTTGTAATTGTTTGTGATGCTGTATGCTTAGAAAGAAATTTAAATCTAGTTTTACAAATCTTAGAAATTACCAATAAAGTTATTATCTGTGTTAATTTATTAGACGAAGCTAAAAAGAAAAAAATCAAATTAAATTTAAACTATTTGTCCAATCAATTAGGAATCCCTATTGTAGGTACCAGCGCTAATAAAAAAAGAGGATTAAAAAACTTACTAAATGAAATCACAAATAATATTAATAAAAAAAACAAACAATATTTACCAATTAAATATAATGAATTTATAGAGGAAGCTATTAAAATTGTTGAAAAACAACTTATACATATTAATTTTAATAATCGTTGGATAGCATTAAAATTAATAGATAATGATTTTGAATTAATTAATTCATTGAATAAATTTATAGGATATGATATTAATTCCGACAAAGTAACTGAAGCAATTTATCAAGCAAGAAAATTATTGTTAGATAACGGTATTACAATTAATACTTTAAAGGAATACATTGCCATAGCTATTAATAATAAATCAGCCAATCTTTTTAAAAAAACAGTAACCATAGAAAAAAAAGACTATGCTAAAAAAGATCGTATAATTGATAAATGGTTAACAAATAAATGGACCGGAATTCCTATAATGCTTACCATGTTAGCAACTATTTTTTGGATTACTATTATTGGTGCTAATTATCCTTCATCGTGGTTATTTACTTTTTTATTTAAAGTAAGTGAAATAATTACAGACTGTTTAAGAATTATTAATTTTCCCGATTGGTTAATTAGTATTTTAATTGATGGTGTTTATCGTGTTTTAGCCTGGGTAGTAGCCGTGATGTTACCGCCAATGCTAATATTCTTTCCATTATTTACTTTACTGGAGGATTCTGGAATTTTACCAAGAATAGCCTTTAACTTAGATAAATATTTTAAAAAATGTCATACATGTGGTAAGCAGGCATTAACAATGGCTATGGGCTTTGGTTGTAATGCCGTTGGTGTTACAGGTTGTCGTATTATTGATTCACCTCGTGAACGATTAATAGCTATGATAACAAATACATTTGTTCCATGTAATGGTCGATTTCCTACTTTGATAGCCATAATTATAATGTTTTTTGTTGGTGGAAGTTTAGGGGCCTTTTCATCTATCTTAAATACATTAATATTAGTAATAATAATTTTGGTGGGAATACTAATTACACTATTTATTTCCTTTATTCTTTCTAAAACAATTTTAAAAGGATATCCATCTTCCTTTATTTTAGAATTACCTCCATATCGTAAGCCCCAGATTGGTAAAGTACTTATACGATCAGTTTTAGATCGTTCAATATTTGTTTTAGGAAGAGCTATAATGGTAGCGGCACCGGCTGGTTTACTTATTTGGGTTTTAGCCAATATTAACATTGGTAATATAAGTGTTATTAATTATTGTGCTAATTTTTTAAATCCATTTGCATCAATATTTGGTTTAGATGGTACAATCTTGCTAGCTTTTATATTAGGATTTCCCGCTAATGAAATTGTATTACCTATTATGATTATGATATATATGTCATCAGGGCAAATAATTGAACTAGATAATTTAACAGCATTAAAAGAATTACTTATTTTAAATAATTGGACCTTTATAACGGCTATTTGTGTAATGTTATTTTCTATCATGCACTGGCCCTGTTCTACAACTTGTTTAACTATAAAAAAAGAGAGTAAAAGTTTAAAATGGACTTTGATTTCCTTTTTAGTACCCACGATTACAGGATTTATTGTTTGCTTTATTGTAGCTAATATTTTAAAATGTTTTTTTATGTAAAGTGAGAATCATTATATGTTTTTTTGCTATTACGTATGATATAATTAATAGAGGTGATTAATAATGGCGACTAAGCAGTTTAAAAATCTTAACGAACAATTAGACATTTTACGCTCAAAAGGTCTAATAATTGAAAATGAAGAAGAAGCTAAAGACATCTTATTCCGCGAAAATTACTTTTTCATTTCCGGTTATCGGCATTTATTTATGCGCACATCAAAGGAACGTCATTTTATCGAAGGAACCACATTTGATGAATTATATTCTATGTTTGTTTTTGACCGCCAAATCCGCAATATTATTTTTAAAAACATTTTAATAATTGAAAATAATATTAAATCAATTATCAGCTATCAATTATCTAAAAAATATGGATTTAAAGAAAAAGATTATTTAAATATCAAAAATTTTACTCAAGACAATTTAAAAAACAGACAAGTTTCTGATGTTTTGAATAAGATGAAACGTCAAATCAAAATAAATGGTCGTCAACATTCAGCAACGTTGCATTATATTAGTAATTATGGGTACATTCCATTATGGATTTTAGTTAAAGTATTATCATTTGGTATTGTTTCAGAATTTTATTCAATTCTAAAATCGGAAGACCAATACATTATTTCTGAAATATATGAATTAGACAGTGACACATTACAAATCTATTTAGCGTTACTTTCTAATTATCGAAATCTATGTGCTCATGAGGACATTTTATATGACCGTCGGACCCAAAGGGCAATTCCTGATACTGTTTATCACTACAAATTAAATATTGATATGACTGATGATGAATATAATTATGGTAAAAACGATTTGTTTGCACTTATTATTATAATGCGTCAAATGTTAACTACAGAAGAATTTAGAGAATTTATTTTTGAACTTGGTTATGAAGTCGATATTTTAGATGGCAAAATTGAAGTAATACCTATTAATATTATTTTAAATCAAATTGGTTTTCCCGATAATTGGCGAGATATTACTGATATTAATTAAAATTAGAACATAAAAAAAACGATAGAAATCTATCGTTTTAATATATCTTAAATTTCGGTAACTATTTTTTTTCTTAAACAGTAAGAAGTTAATGCTATTCCCATTAAACCAATAAGTCCAATAATACCATAATTGACAATGTCATCGCCGGTATTAGGATTAGCAACTTCTATCTTAGCGATTGGCACATTTTTTGTATATTTTGATTCTAAGGAAAGATTAGAAGTAATTCTAGTATTAAAATCAAACTTATTCTCACCATTATACCAACCATTAAAAATATAATCTTTAACAGTTAAAGGAGTGACCTCAGCAACTGTTTGACCGGCATTTACTGTTTTAATAGTGATGTTCCCATCAAAATCCTTAAACGTTACAATATAACCACTCACTTCATTTAAAGTCTTAATTGGTTCATAAATTGTGTTTGTCGGTGCTATTATAGTATTGTTCTTTGTAGTTAATTTATTGTCTGCAGCTGTTAAATTTCCCGTGGCAAAAACAAAACTATTATATAAATTGTCAGTATTTTCTAATTTAGAATTAGTAATTACTATATTACTATTTTTATTTGGTAAATAGTAATCACCATTTAATAATATAAGATTCTCTTGATTTCCTAATCCAGTAGTAGTACTAACAGAATTTGAAACATTAACATTATCAAAATTAAATTGACCACCATTTTGACCACCAATAACAACAACACCATATGAATTGTCGGCATGAGTTGTATAATTATTTAAACCAATTAATGTACTATTTTTAACCGTTATGTTATTGTTTAAACTTAAATCACCATTATGTAAAGAATTTGATGTAGCTACATCTATTGCTGCATAACCTGATAAATTACAATTGTCTATTAAGGCAGTAACTTTTTGACTTCGTACAACAAATGCATATTTACCAATTAAATCTGAACCAGTTATATTTAACGTTGAGCCTTCACCGGTCCACGAAACTCTTAATGCAGCTTGTTCACCAACCTTATTATCAATTTTGGTATTAATAATATTTAAAGAAATTAATGCAGTTACATCAACAGCTTTAATACTCTTAGCAGTATTGACAATAGATAAGTTTTCTAAGTTTAAATTTTTAGCAACTATTAAATTTCCCGTAAGTGTTGTTTTATCTTTTCCTGATCCTTTGATACTAATTGCTTTATCAATTGTTGTAGCACCAATTGTAAAATCTCCAGCCGATAATAATAATTTATTACCATCAGTAGCAGCGGCTAGTGCATCACTTAGACTGTTATAGGTTGTCGGGCTGCCTTCAATTGTAATTGTTCCTGCAGCCTTAACTGTTATCGGTAATATTAATACCATAACTGATGCTATAAATAACATTGATAAAATTCTATTTTTCATTAAATCCACCTCTAATATAAGTTTAAACTTATTTTTCATAATTGTCAAATGATTTTTGCAAAAAAATGTAAAGGTAAAAGTTAGTTGTAAATAATAAAATTCTAATGTATAATTATTATAGGTGATGTAATGAAAAGTAATAAAAGAAAGTTAAACTCACGAAAAAATGTCAAATTATCTTATTGTTTATTAATAGGTAGTTTAATAATATCAATAATATTAATTATTATAAGTACCATTTTAATGTTTAAGTGGCATAATGAAAATAATAAAACTAAGGAAATGGTTACAAACACAGTTAATGATGTAAAGCACAAAATCATAAAAGACTCAAAAGATACTATTATTTATAATAAACAAGATATTGCTAAAGATAATGATTATTGGGATTTTATTAAAATGCCCCTTTTAAGTGTCGATTTTGAAAAATTAATCAAAAAAAATCAGGACACAGTCGGGTGGCTACAAGTTAACGGTACTAGTATCAATTATCCGATTGTTCAAACAAACGATAATAGTTATTATTTAACACATGCTTTTGACAAAACACAAAATAGTGCAGGTTGGTTGTTTGCTGATTATCGTAATGATTTTAAAAAATTTGATGCAAATACAATTATTTATGGACATGCCAGATTAAATAACACTATGTTTGGAACTTTAAAAAAGATTATAAATAAATCATGGCAACTTGATAAAGATAATCAAGTCATTCTTATTTCAACGCCAGCCGAAAACACCTCATGGCAAGTATTTTCAGTATATACAATTCCTGTTGAAACATATTATTTGACAACTGATTTTACTGATGATGATTCTTATCAACAATTTTTAACGACCATTAAAGCAAGAAGCGTATATTCCTATGATGTGCCGTTAAACGCTATTGATAAAGTGCTTACACTTTCTACGTGTAAGGATAATAGTAATAAAACGCGTATTGTTCTACATGCTAAATTAATTAAGAAACAATTAAGAAATGTAGCACAAAATAATTAAATAAATATATTAATATAAAATGATTGCTTTTATAAAATATGAATAGTTTTTTAACCAATTTAAGTTATTAACATAAAATATTTTGAGGGGGAATATTTATGAATAATACTAAAGTAATTATTGATGCAGGTCATGGTGGTGATGATCCTGGTGCTACTGGTAATGGAATAATTGAAAAAGATTTAACTTTAGCAATATCAAAATATATGTATAATTTGTTTGAAAGAGCTAATATCCCGGTAACTATGACTAGGAATAATGATAAAACATTAGATCCAACTGAGCGTACTAAATTGATTTTAGATACTTATGGTAATAAGAAAGATGTTATTATAATATCTAATCATATAAATGCTGGAGGTGGCGATGGAGCAGAAGTGATTTATGCCTTAAGAAATAGTAGTACCCTAGCCAACATAATTCTAGCAGAATTATCAAAAGAAGGACAAAATATTCGTAAAGCATATCAGCGACGATTACCATCGGATACATCAAAAGATTACTATTTTATTCACCGAGACACAGGAGCGACTCAACCACTGATAATAGAATATGGATTTTTAGATAGTACCGGTGATGATGTAGAACAATTAAAAAATGAATATGAAAAATATGCATCAGCAGTTGTTAAAGCAGTTATTGAATACATTGGAAAAGAAACAAATAACCCAAACACATATACCGTAAAAGCCGGCGATAGTTTATGGAATATTGCTAAAAGATACAATGTTTCAATTGAAGAGTTAAAAAAAATTAATGAGATATCCAACAATTTATTACGCATTGGTCAAATATTAAAAATACCAGTTCAATCAATCGAAGAAAAACCTATCGAGTACATTATATATACCATTAAACCCGGAGACAACTTATATGCCATCGCTAAAAAATACAATTTAACCCCGGAGCAAATAATAGAATATAATAATTTGAAAAGTAACTTATTAAATATTGGAAATCAGTTAAAATTACCTATAAAAAAAGAATCAGCGCCAATTGGTTATATTATATATACCATTAAAACCAACGATAATCTTTATAACATTGCTAAAAAATATAACTCGACACCAACTGATATAATGAATTATAATAATTTAAAAAACACCTTATTAACAATCGGACAGCAAATAAAAATACCAACAAATAAACAATTAACCTACATAGTAAAAAGCGGTGACAATTTATATTCAATTGCTAACAAATATAATACAACAATAGATACCATTAAAACTAAGAATAATCTAAGCACCAACACATTAAGTATTGGTCAAACATTAAAAATATAACAAAAAATTCTGTAATGAAATAATACAGAATTTTTTTTGATATTAATATAAAATTTTTACAAACAAACTATTATAACTAAAAAAATCACCCTAATTATAACCGATAGAAAAATTTAAATAAGAGTATAAATAAATTTATAGTTGATATGGAGCATAATATATCAAGTTCAAAAAGTTCACTTATTTCTAATAATTTAAATAACTGAAATGATAATAAAACTGAAATAATTAAAGAAAGAAGTACTTAACCGAAATAAGAAAATTATTTCCAGAAGTACCTGCAGTAATATATTATGATTCAGATATTACAAAAAGAAGGGATAAAAAATTGAGGATTTAGATATGGTAAGAGATATGCAATTAAGTTAAAGGGGAAAATTGTTTCAAGATATAATATATGTGAAACAATAATATTGACTATAAAAGCAAAGCAACTGGTAAGTGTATATAGTAAAATATATTCATACACAAGTTATTCATTTAAAAGTATGAATAGTTATACTTTTGAAAGCATAGTTAATATTAGAAAAGTAATAAAAAGAAAATGTAATATAATATTTGACAGATTACATGATAAATAAAATAATAAATTAAGTAGACAAGAATAAAGATTATTTTATCATAAGAATGTAAGATAACAAGAAAAACATGATTTAGATTTCATTCCATTTAAAGATAGATTAATATATGATGGAATAATGAAAAGTTACTTTATAAAAATTGATGTTAACTTTAACAAAAATGCTGAAAAAAATTTCAAAAAAAGCTGAAATATTGTTATTTATAACGGAAAAAATAGTTTCAAAAGTCACTCAAAACAGGCGCCGGACATTGTCAATCAAACATACCAATAAAATTCTCCATAATATTTACTAAATATTGGTAAAATATTAAAAATATAACGAAAAAAATCTGTAATAAAATAATACAGAAATTTTTAAAACATTAATATAATTCCTTACAAATACCACTATCAGGTCTATAAAAACAATGATTTTTATATTTACCAGAAAACATTTGATTCCACCAAGTAATAGAACAACTTTCTAAAACCTTAGGTGCATAAAACCATAAAGCATTAGTGGCGGGAAAATAATACTCACCACGTAAAACCCTGTCAGCTAATTTTTTTTGCGACGTAGTAGGATTACTAAAGAATAAAGGACTATCCTTACCGGAAAAACCACCCGGACTCTGATAAATCATTTCCGTAATAGTCCGAATATTCCTAAATGTTAAACAATTAGATAAGACACGATTAACCCCAACATTACCAACCATTAACATACCTAAATCACCTTCACCGACCGCCTCAGCACGCATTAAGCGCGCTAATAAATCTCTTTCCTTTGTAGTATACTTTATAATTCCCATTATATCACCTATAATAGTATATGTTTTATTTTAATAAAATTGTGATATTCATAATAAAATCTATATCATTAATTAATAAAATTTGATATAATTAAAAAAAGAGGTGCTAACATGTTATTAGGTGGAATCATTTTAATTATCGGACTTATATTATTATTACAAATAATAATTCCTGGTTTTCAAGTAGAATTCAAACTTGTTTGGCCATTAGTACTAATTATAATTAGTATATATAACATGATAAAAAGTAAAAAAGCAACCATTTTTATGGTTACATTATTATTCCTTGGTATTTGGTTTACCCTAATTAACTTTGAAATATTATCACCTACAAGTATTAAAATTTTTTGGCCAATAGTTATTATTATCTTTGGTATATTTATTATTTTTAATTCTATAACATTTAAAAAAAAAGAAATTTCATCAACAACAAATAAAACAAGCAACATAAAAATTTATGGCGTTTTTGGTAAAACAGAAGAGAAAATAAACAATGATAATTTTAAAGGAGCTAATATATATACCGTTTTTGGCAATGTTAAATTAGATTTAAGAAATGTCAAAATAAAAAACAAATCAGTTGTTATAAACGCATATTCCATTTTTGGTAAAACAAAATTATTGTTGCCAGAAAACTATAATATTATATTGGCATCATCGACTATTTTTGGTAAAAAAAATAATAATAAAGAACAATTTAAAGAAGGAATACCTGTGATTTATATCAGATGTATTTCTATTGTTGGTTGGTCAGAATTAAAATGAACATGAAATTCAGATAAAACATATTGAATAATTATATTGAATATGATATAATTAATGAAATTACAAAGGTAATATATGTTTAATAATATTGTAATAACAATAAAGTTTCCATAACTAGGGACATAATATAATGGTAGTATTTCAGTCTCCAAAACTGACTATGGGGGTTCGAACCCCTCTGTCCCTGCCAAGTGAAAATAACACGAACTTTTACTACTTTGTTGGTGGGTTTGCTGTTAATATAAGACTTGAAAAATAGTCTAAACAAAAACGATAAGATTTTATCTTACCGTTTTTATTTTACAAACATGAGAAAAACTTACATAGTTAATATTGAAAATGTTTATGCCTCATCATTACCTTGTTTAAAGCATTCTAATAGAGCATATATGACTTTTACTTGATTATCGGATAAATTATCAATGCTAATTAGTTTAGTAGTAGATAGTCCTAAAATATAATCAGTAGATACATTAAATAAGTTAGCAAGTTCAACTACATATTTAGTTGATGGTACTGATATACCCATTTCCCAAGCATTTATACTAGAACGAGTAATACCAAGCTTTTTAGCAAATTCACTTTGTGTCATATTATAATTTTCTCTAATCTCTTTTATTGGTGCTAGGATAGATATATATAGACACAAAAGTGTTGACAGTGTGGTAAAATAAAACTGGATCTAGGTCAAGTTTTTAGACACATTTTTGTGGACATATTTAAATTT
>JAVWOV010000027.1:0-12045 GCA_036636255.1 Bacilli bacterium | reverse complement strand
TGTCTCAAATATCATGGTCTGGCCATTTACACAGATTTATTTACACTCTCTAAAAAAAATTATCATTTTTGATAATTTTTTATTTTTTCAGTATTTTTAAAATTTAATTTAGCCAGTTTACTTAGTTTATCAAAGCCATATTTATGAACTATTTTAACCCCTGCTTCATCAACTAAATTGCTTGCTCCTTTAGGTAAAAACATATCAACACTTTCTCCTAATTTATCAAATTGTTCGAGGAATATATAGCGACTAATTAAGGCGGCGCAGGCAACAGCCATTGATCTTGTTTCCCCTTTTGTTAAGAAAGTAATATTTTTTACAACATTACTAGTTTCTTTTAAGTAATTATAATAGACATATTTAGGAGCAAATTGGTCAACAATGATGTAATCAACATCAAAATTTTGTTGTACCATTTCATTTAATACTTTATTATGCATAATAGCTTTTATTTTGTTCATATTAGTGTCTTTATTATATTTATCATTGTATTCTTGATTAGTTAATATTATACTTTTGTATGATATTATTTTAATTATTTTAGGAACCATTTTTATAATTTTATCATCAGTAATTTTTTTAGAATCCTTGACACCCAATTCTTCTAAAAAAGCAATATTTTTTTTATTAACATAAGCAGCTGTTACAACTATTGGCCCAAAGTAATCGCCAGTTCCTACTTCATCACTGCCAATACTATTACCATTATATATTTTTTGATCAACAATTATCTCTTGTTTATCTTTTTTTTCTTTATTTTGACTATTTGTTTCTTCTATTTCCTTTAAAGGATTTAATTTTTTTTCTGTTTGCTTCCATATAGTAGCATCTATATCAGCACTAGTTCCTTGGAAGACGGCTTTGCCAGATTCATACAATGTTATAACAGTATCTGCTTCATCAGCTTGAAAAACGGCATATGGTGGTGTTTTAGATCTTTTTTTATCTTGAAAGTAAGCAATCATTTTTTCTTTAGTATTATTGCTTATTTTTAAAGTTATTGTCATAGTTCACTTCCTAACTAATATTATTTTATCATAAATAGAATTAAAATGCTTTCTTTTTTTGTTAAAATATAATATAATTTAAGTAAGAAGGTGATGCTTTTATGAATACGTTAGATATAATTATTATTGTCTTGCTAATTATAGGAGCAATTGTTGGGGCTAAACGAGGGTTTACTAAGCAACTTGTTTCTAGTGTTGGCTTTATTGTGGTGGTAGTATTTTCATTTTTACTTAAAAATCTTATTTCCGTTTTTTTGTATGAACATTTACCTTTTTTTCCATTGGCGGGTTTTTTTAAAGGTGTAACAGTTTTAAATATTTTTATTTATGAAGTTATAGCATTTATTGCTGTTTTTATCGTATTAATGATTATATGGCGTTTATTAATTGTAACGACATCTATTTTTGAAAAAATTTTAAACGCTACTATTATTTTAGGCATTCCATCAAAAATTATGGGGGCTATTTTAGGTATTTTAGAAATTTTTATATGGGTTTTCATTGGTTTGTATATTTTAGCTTTACCGTGTTTTTCAAATTCTTTAGTTGATGAGGCCAAGTTAGGAAATAAGATTTTACATGAAACGCCCATTTTATCAAAATTAGATGGTGAATATATTACCGTGATAAAAGAGTTTAAGGGTTTAAAAGATGAATTTAGGGTTAATAATAATGTTAATGAGTTTAATTTGAAAACACTTGATTTGTTTTTGAAGTATGATATCGTGACAGTCGATTCAATAGACGTTTTGACTGCAAAGGATAAGCTACATATTAAAAACATTGATATTATATTAAAAAAGTATAGATAGGAGGAAAAAATTATGGCAATTGTATATGGTGATTTAAATAATTTTAAAGAATTGGTTAATGATGATTTAGTACTTGTTGATTTTTATGCACAGTGGTGTGGGCCATGTAAGATGTTAGGACCGGTTTTAGAACAAATGGATACTGAAAGATCATTGGTTAAAATTGTTAAAGTTAATATCGATGATAACAGTGAATTAACGCAAACATATGGAGTTATGAGTGTGCCGACTTTGATTTTGTTTAAAAATGGTGAAGTATTGGATATTAAAAATGGATATATGCCGAAGGATTTATTAGATAATTGGATAAGTAAGTATTTATAATAGTTTATATTAAAAAGTGTTAGAAAAACTATAAAGTTTAAAACAATTGTAAACCTTTGTATGGTTACATTGTTTTTTTGTTTACTAAGGAATAATTTTTTGTTAGAATAAGATTGGTGATATATGTGCAACGATATTTTGCAGTTAAAAAAAATGGTGATTATTTTTGCTTAAGTGATGATGATTTTTATCATATAAAAATAGTTATGCGGATGAAGGATATTGATTTAATTGAGGTTGTTTTTGATAAACAGTTATATATTTGTAAATTTGTTGATAATTTTAATGTTTTACCTATTTCCTTAGTTACTAATGATACTTATATTAAGCGTGATGTTACGATTATTGTTCCGTTGTTAAAAGATACTAAGATGGCTTTGATTTTACAGAAATGTACGGAGCTTGGTGTTAAAAAAATTATAGTGGTTATGTTATCTCGGTGTGTAGTTAAGGTTGATGGTCCGGCTATAGAGCGAAAGCTATTACGCTGGAAACGGATTGTTAAAGAAGCTAGTGAGCAGGCAAAAAGAAATGAAATTCCTAGTATTGATTATGCTTGGGAAATTAATGATTTAAAAGTACTTGATGGTAAAAAATTAGTTTGTAGCACAATTGATAAGACTATTAGTTTTAAAAAAACTTTGAAAAATATTCATATTTATGATAAAATAAATATATTGATGGGACCAGAGGGTGGTCTTACTTTAACAGAGGAACAGACTTTAGTAACGATGGGGTTTATACCAGTTAGTTTGGGTAATTTAATTATGCGGGTGGAAACTGTTCCTATATTTTTGCTAAGTGTTCTAAATTATGAAAGTATGGAGTGATATTATGGATGTACTAATGATTAATATAAAAGATTTTATTTATTATGTTGTAATTATAATTTGTTTAGTAATTATTGCTTTTATTTTACTTAAATTTCATTTACTTAAAAAAGAAGAGCAAAGTGAAGTTGTTGTTAATAAAATAGACGATGTTAAAGCTCCAATTAAAAAAACAGATGTTGATAGTAATCAGCCAAAGAGCGATTTGGAACAAGTCATTTTAGATATGCAGAAAGATCTTAATCAAGATAAAGATATAACACAGGTATTTGAAGAAGAGCAGGAGGATAAGGCCATTATTAGTTATCAGGAATTAGTTAGAGCTAATTTAAAGCAAGAAATCAAAGAAGATCAACTTGATTTTGATTTAAAGGATATTCCCGTTCTTTCAGAGGATTTAGCTGCTAAAGAAGCTAAAAAATATAAAAATACCGGTTTTATCTCACCAATTTATGGAACAATGGATATTAAAAGTATTCCAAGAAAACCTGATGTTGCTAAGGAAACAGTTATTGAAAAAACACTTAGTAAAGCTTTATTAAGTGAAGAAAAGAAAAAAAACGATGATTTTTTAAGATCTTTAAAAGAATTTAGAAATAACCTATAAGTCGTTTTGACTTTTTTTTGGGAGGAATTATGACATTTTATATTTATAACCTTGGCTGTAAGGTTAATGCTTATGAAAGCAGTGTTATGCATGACTTAATGGTTAATGCTTCATTTATTAAAACATCAATGATGGCAGATATTTATATTATTAATACTTGTAGTGTTACTAATACCGCCGATAACAAATCACTTAAATTAATAAGACAGGCCTATAGAAAAAATAATAAAGCAATTATTGCCGTTACTGGTTGCTTAGCCCAGACGCAAGTAGACCGGGTTAAGGCAATACCGGGTGTTAGTATTATAATTGGTAATAAAAATAAATCAAAAATTGTTGATTATATTTATGAATATAAAAAACATGGTAAGCAAATTATTGATATCTATGACCTTAGTAACGTTGCTTTTGAAAATATGCAATTAAATAATTTTTGTCAAGCACGAGCTTTCGTTAAAATTGAAGATGGCTGTGAAAATTTTTGCAGTTATTGTATTATTCCTTATACACGTGGTTGTGTAAGGAGTAAAGCTAAAGACGTGGTACTGAAAGAAGTTTGTTCTTTAATTAAAAGTGGTCATCAGGAAATTGTGTTAACGGGTATTCATACTGGTAATTATGGCGTCGATTTACATTATGATTTAGCGTCTTTATTGGCATTACTTATTAAGATAGCAGGACTTAAGCGTTTAAGAATTTCCTCAATTGAAATTACTGAATTAAATGAACGGATACTTGATCTTTTTAAAATTTCTACTGTTTTAGTTGATCATTTACATATTCCCTTACAAAGTGGTAGTGATTATATTTTAACATTAATGCAGCGAAAATACGATTCAAAATATTTTATGGCTAAACTTTCAGCAATAAGAACAATTAGGCCTAATATAGCAATTACAACGGATGTTATTGTTGGTTTTCCGGGGGAAAGTGAGGAAATATTTAATGACACCTTAGCAACCATTAGAAAATGTAAGTTTGCTAAGATACATGTTTTTCCATATTCAAAAAGAAACGGAACACCAGCTAGTTTGATGGATAATCAAATTGATGAGGGAGTTAAAAAGGCTAGGGTTACTAAGTTGTTAGAACTTTCTAGACAATTAGAAATAGATTATATGAAGCAATTTATCGGTACACAGTTAGATGTTATTATTGAATATCGTAAAGATGGATTTTTATTTGGTCATACTGGTAATTATTTATTTGTTAAATTATTAGATAATAATGAACAGTTAAATTGTTGTATTAAAGGGGTAGTTATTGATATTTGTTATCCATATTGTATTGTAAAGGTTGACGTTTAATATTGACTTTAATTGTTATAAATAGTATATTATTATTATAGTAAGGAGCGAAAACATGGATAAAAAAATTAATGAAAAAAAGATTATTGCAAATTATATTAATAAAAAGTTTAATGATTATCAGATGGCTGATGAATATGGTAAAAGAAAAATTATTAGTGACGTTAACATTTCAATTGCTCAAATAAAACAAAGTTGTGACATGACCGATGATATTGAAAAAATAAATTCATTGCTTTTTGAACTTAATTGTTTTTATACATTGCGAAATAAATGTAATTCATATGTGAAAATACTGGTAAAGGAAAATCAAAAGAAAGTTAATGCCACAGGCTGGAATTATAAGCGAGCTTTTGCAACAATTTTGATCTTTTCCACATTAATGACAGCAGGGTTATTTAAAGTTGGTGAAGAATATTATAATATGACTAAGGAAAATCAAAATAAATATTTAAAAAGTCAACAATTGCAAGCTGATTATATTATAAAAAATGGAACACCGCAGGATGCTTCTGATGTGACTTTTTTGCGCGATAGCATTGATGAACAATTAAATGGTAAAGAGAAGGCTAGGTAGTGTTATGGAGTTATCTTGTGTGACGCTTGAAAATGGACTTTTATATGGCATTGTGGATACAATTAATATTAACAACAATTGTTATGTTTTTTTGTCCAATATAAATGATGATAAAGATTTTTGTATTCGTCAAAGAGTGGTATTAGATCAGGAAACTTTTTTGATTGGTTTAACAGGTGATAATTTATTTGATGATGTTATGGCTGCATTTAAAGAAAAAAATGACGTTTTATGATTGGACTTTTTTCTTTTGTTTTGATACAATGTTTGTGGTGATAATATGAAATACATTAAAGGGAACTTCCGAAAAAACATCTTTAAATCAGCTAAAGGCTATGTAATTGGTCTTTTTAAAGTACGTGATACTGATGATGATGCTATGCGAGATTTTATTAATAAAACAATAACATTTACGGGTTATTTTCATGATTTAAATGAGAATGACACTTATTTTTTTTATGGAGAATTAGTGGAAAATTCAAAGTATGGTTTACAATATCAAGTGGCAAGCTATGAAAAAATTAGACCGGATAATGTTGAAGGCGTTATTGAATTTTTATCTAGTGATTTGTTTGCTGGTATTGGTTTTAAAATAGCTAAAGAGATTGTTGATGTTTTGGGTTGTGAGGCGATTGATAAGATTATTAACAATCGCCATTGTTTGGATGGAATTGCTAAATTATCAGTTTCTAAAGCAGACAGAATTTTTGCTGTTCTTTCAAACAATGAAAATGGACATAAGACAACTGTTTATTTAACAGAATTAGGATTTAGTATGCGCGATGCCTTTTTAATTTATAATGTCTATAAGGCAGATACTATTAGATCTTTAGAATATAATTTATATGATGTTATCGATAAAATTCCTAATATTAGTTTTGAACGAGTTGATCAAATTGCTAGGAAAATGAACATCGATAATACTGATGATAATCGTATCAAGGCATGTATTGTTTATGTTATGAAGCAGGTTATTAATAAAAAAGGTGATCTTTATTTAGAACGAAAAGATATTACCTTATTGGTTAATAAATATTTAAGACTTACGGTTGATGATGAAAAGTTTTCTTTGTATTTTTCTCAGTTGGAGGAGTCATTAAAAATTGTGATTGATAACGATAAGTATTATTTGCATGATATTTATGACGATGAAATGTTGATTGTTGAACGAATTAAGTATTTGGTTGCTAAGGAGAAATCATGTTATGATAATTTAACTGAAGCAATAGATACTTTACAGAAAACTAATAATATTGTTTATAATGATTCTCAACGCGATGCAATTAAACGTTCATTGGAAAACAATATTACTATTATTACAGGAGGACCAGGAACGGGGAAAACAACTATTATCAAGGCAATTACGTCTTTATATGGTCAAATAAATAACTTGAATTATGAGCAATTGGAAGAAGTTGTTGCCCTTTTAGCACCGACTGGCCGGGCTAGTAAGCGTATGAGTGAGGCGACTTTATTATCCTCGATGACTATCCATCGTTTTTTAAAGTGGGATAAAGATAGTAATACTTTTGGTGTTAATTTATTTGAGAAGGATTACAGTAAGTTAATTATTATTGATGAAGTAAGTATGATTGATCTTAGTTTGCTTGCTAATTTATTTAAGGGGTTAACAAATGATATTAAAATAATTTTAGTTGGTGATTATAATCAATTACCATCGGTTGGTCCGGGACAAATTTTAAAGGATTTAATTGAATGCGAGGTTATTGATACGGTAATGCTTTCTTTATTATATCGACAAGATGAGGATTCTTATATTTCTTCCTTAGCGCTGGAAATTAAAGATAATAATTTGAGTGAAGATTTTTTACAGCCACGAAGTGATTATAAATTTTTGACATGTTCTTCTGATAGTATTTGTTCTAATTTAAAAAAAATATGTAAACAAATTTATGATAAAGGTTTTGACTATAAAACGGTTCAAGTTATGGCTCCAATGTATGCAGGAGTTAATGGTATTGATAACTTAAATAAAGAGTTACAAAACATTTTTAATCCACAGGATAATAAGAAGAAAGAAATTATTTTTGGAGATGTTATTTTTCGGGAAAACGATAAAATTTTACAACTAGTTAATAAGCCAGAGGAAAACATTTTCAATGGTGATATTGGAGTTATTAAGAATATTATTTTACCCTTTTTAAGTAAGAGTGGTAAAAATGAAATGGAAATTGATTTTGATGGTCATGTTGTTAGGTATTTAACAAAAGATTTTATTAGTATTAAGCATGGTTTTGTGATTACTATTCACAAGTCGCAAGGTAGTGAGTTTAATACGGTTATTATTCCTGTTTGTTCTAGTTATCAGCGAATGCTATATCGAAAACTAATTTACACAGGAATTACACGGGCTAAAAGACGACTTATTTTACTCGGTGAGCCATCGGCTTTTGTGCGCTGTGTTTCTAATGACAACGAGTATGTAAGAAAGACGATGCTAGTAGAGCGTCTTAAAAATTTTTGATTAATGTATAATTTTTAATTATTATTACAGACTATTAATGTATGTATTACATACGTATTTATATTTTCTAATGAGGAAGGTGATATTATGAGAATAGCCTCTTCAGTTGTTATGATGGCTATGGGTGCAGGAGCAGTATTGTTATATCAAAAATATAATGAACCGGTAAAAGACAAGTTTGACGAAACTGTTGGTAAAAGTATGCGTAAAGCAAGCAAAAAATTAGAAGATATGATGTAAACAAAAAAACCTTTATGGTTTTTTTAATTTGGCTTTTTTGTTAAACTATAGTATAATTATTTTAGAAATGAGGTTAGTTATGAATGTTGTACCAATTTGGTTATTGATATTTAAAATTCCATATGTTTTTGTTTTCTTTCTTGGTATTTTGTTATTAGTTGGTATTTTTATGCTATGTTTTGCTAAGAAATATAAGGTTAAAATTATTAATAAATTATTTGATGAATTTATGCTTACTTTATTTGTTTATTTATTTGGAGTTATGCTACTTTACTGTGGTAAATTTTTTGATTTAACAATTTATTTATATACTAACCCTTATGATAATTTAGGGTCTATTTTATATTTATTGTTAATTTTTATTATATGTGGTTTTTTTATATTTATTATGAATAAGAAATTTATTTTTAGGGGATATAATTGGTTAGTTTCGTTTGTTATTTCATTTTTGCTACTACCTTTTATATTTTTGATTCCTAGTTATTTATTATATAGTAAGGATAGTGTTATTTTAAGTAAATTTGTTATGTTAGAAAGTTCTAGTGTTAAGACGACTGTTGACAATTTAAATATTCCATTTGAGGATTTAGAGATTAAACATGATTCAATAGTAATTACTTATAATAATGATGAATATTATAATTTATATAAGACACTTGAACAAGATGCTAGTTTGTTATTTAAATTATCTAGACATTTGAATGATATCACTTATATAGTTAATGGCAATAAGTATATTTTTAAGCGTGATGATATTAATAATATTTATGGAAATGTTAAGAATGTTACATATAAGAATATTTTAAAGAGATATGAGGGTATTAAAAATATTTATTTTGGTCATGTAAATGATTTTGATATTATTGATAAGTCAGAGATTTGCATGGATAGGAAGCAACTTATTTATGAAGATGATAATAATGCATATTATGTTACTTGTTCTGATATTACAAAACTTTATTTGGTTAGTGGTGATAAAAGTTATCTATTAAAAGATGAGATTGGTACCAAGGTTTCGCTTGATTTATTGTTTAATAGCGGTTTAATTCTAAATAAGGAGCCATTATGACAATATTAGTTAGTGATTTTGATAAGACTTTTTTTAGTAGTAATTATAATAGTAACATTAGAGCAATTAATGATTTTGTGTTAAAGGGTAATATGTTTATTATTGCGACGGGGAGAAATATTACAGATTTGCTTGAAGAAATTTCTTTAGTTGATATTAAATATGAATATTTGATTTGTAATGATGGTGGAGCAATATATAATAAAAATTTAGAATGTTTATATCGTATTGATATCGATTCTTCATTAGGTCATCTTATTTGTAATATCCTTAATAAGGATGATAATATTACGGACATTTTTATTGACAATGGTTATCGCTTAGTTAATAATTGTGATAATATAAACGCAATTGTATGTCATTATAAAGATAAGCGTAAAGCCCTTTTAGGATTAGCTAATATTATGGCGTCTTTTCCACTTATTCATGGTTATGTTAGTGATAATTGGATAAACATTACAAATATTTTAGTTTCTAAGGGAAACGGTATAAAAATTTTACAAACAATGTTTGGTTTTAAAAAATCAGATATTGTGACAGTAGGTGATAATATTAACGATGTTTCAATGAATAAGTTGTTTCGTGGTTATATGATTGCTAGTGGACATGATGATTTAAAAAAAGTTAGTGTGGGAATTGTTGCATCAGTTCAACAATTAATTGAAATAATTGATAAATGATATTGACAATGACTATCATATAAGTTAAAATTATATGTAGGCATTGGAGCAGTACTCAAGTGGCTGAAGAGGCGCCCCTGCTAAGGGTGTAGGTCGGGTAACTGGCGCGAGAGTTCAAATCTCTCCTGCTCCGCCAAAATTATGTTTATAAACTTTATTTATATAAGGTTTTTTTTATTATTTAATTACTATTAAAAAGATTAAATATATGTCCACAAAAATGTGTCTAAAAAATTGACATAGATCCAATAAGAGATTATACTATTGAATATATTGAGGCCATTTTGAATGGTGAAGAAATTAACAATTAAACTAATTGTTATCTATGACAATAGAGTAACATACTATGCTATTGGCGGAGCTAATAACGATCTGTGCAAAGGGGTGGTAGCCCCTTTTTGAAACCCTATATTGCATAATTTAGCAATCCAAGAGCCAAGCAAAATTATGTTGATTAAAAATAAATTTTTAATCAATGAAAAGGAGCGTATATGAAATTAGCAATAATTAGTGATGTTCATTCAAATATATTAGGATTAAATTTAGCAATTAATGATGCACTAAAAAATAATGTTGATCAGTTTATTTTTTTAGGTGATTATATAACTGATGGAGATAAAAACAATGAAGTATTAGAAATTATTAAAAAATATGGTAATCATGTAATTAGTGGAAATAGAGAAAGATATATGTGTGATTATAATCCTTTAAAAAAATATTTTTCTAATTATAAAACTATTGCTAATACTTATAATAATTTATCAAATGATAATTTAGAATATGTTAAATCATTGAAAAACAACCAGATAATAAATATTGATGGTTATAAAATATTATTAACTCACGGAGATGGTTATGGTCAACCAAAAGATGGTTTAGAAGCTATAATAAATAGAATAATAGAAAAATATGATTTTGATATATGTTTGTTTGGCCATTCTCATAGATATTTCAATGATAAGTTTAATAATTATTATTTTATAAATCCTGGTTCTATTGGTAGTCCTGCTGATACTCCAACATATAAATATGTAATTCTTGATTTATCGAATGGAGTAAATGTTCAATTAAGAGAGTTTGATGTTGAAGTTATACAACAAGAACTAGAAAAACAATATAAAGAATCTGATTATTACAAAGAAAACTTTGAATGGTGTGATTTAATCTTAAAAGGTATAAAAGACGGACAAAATTATTGTTCTCCATTTATTGCAGTTTTAAATCGAAATCTTAAAAATATTGACGCAAATGATTATGTTGAATTTAATAAATGTTGGGAAAATACTTACAATGATTTTATGAATAACTTTAACATTATGGATTACAAGAAAATGAATGCTATTTTTAAAGAAAACAATTTAACTAATATAAAGAATTTTTTTGAATTTTGTAAAAACAATTTTGATTATGGTTGGACTGATAGAAAAGGTGCCAGGCATTATGAATCAAATAATAGTAAAAAATATTTTTTACAATCACCACTTGATTTATTAGAAAGCAAAATTAGTATTTGTTGGGATAGAACAGAATTATATCGAGCGTTTTTTAGTAGATTAATGATAGAGTATGAAACTTACTTTTTATATTATTATATAAATGACAATAATTGCCCATCGCATTCTATACTTGTTTATTATGGAAACGGTAAAGTATATTGGTTTGAGCCTATGTTTAACAATGAAAAATATAATTACTGTGGTATTCACGAATATAATAACATTGAAGAATTATTAGTTGATTTTAAAAATCAGTTTACAGAAAATGGAATTGCAAATGGCTTTTTACCAAAAGATTGTAAAGATGAAAACTACTCATGTTATAAATATTTTGAACCTAAATATTATATAAATGATAGTGAATTTTATAATCATTGTAGAAAATGTGAAAAAATAGATATATAAATATTAAATGGAAAAAAGCAATCAAAATAAGTTTCATTTTTTCTTATTTATGATATACTGAATATAGAAATTAACCAAATAAAAATTTCCAAACATCCTTACCCTAAAGCACCAGATTGATAGGAAACTCTAACTTTTAAAGTTTGAGAGTAATAGATTTATTTGATTTAAAAGTTATTGGATGGGAATATGGACTTAATATG
>JAVWOV010000026.1:0-12117 GCA_036636255.1 Bacilli bacterium | reverse complement strand
CTTATGATATATAAGACTACGGTGGTTTTTTGATTTTTTAACTACAAAACTCGGGCCTTCATAGTTACCTCGCTTTCTAACTAATATTTTGTGTCAAATATTACTATTTATACTTATTTAAGTAATAAAAATATGCTATAATTATATAAAGAAAATATTTGCAAGAAAAAAAATAAAAAGGAGAATAATAGTTATCTTATTAATAATAAATTCTTGCCATTAGAAGAAAACTATTATAATAAAAAAATGGAAAAAATCTTTATTATCGGTCACAAAAAACCAGATACAGACAGCGTAGTATCATCAATAGCTCTATCATATTTAAAAAACAAGCTTGGTTATAACACCTCGCCAATGGTTCTTGGTAATATTAATAATGAAACAAACTTTGTATTAAAATATTTTAAAACAAAAACACCAGATTATTTAAATGATGTAAAATTACAATTAAAAGACTTAAATTATCAAAAAAAATTTCTGATTGAGCAACATCAATCAATTGAAAAAGCTTTTTTAAAAATGAGTGAATATGCCATCAGCTCTATTCCAGTTATTAATAACAAAAATATATTTTTAGGAACAGCTTCGATGAAAGATATTGCTAAAGACTTAATAGGCGACGATAACACTCATTTATGTACATCGTACACAAATATTGTAAACACCATTAAAGGTACACCTTTATTAAAAATTAATCAAGAAATAAAAGGTTGTATCAAAATAGCCTCTTATCGCAGCACCACTTTTAAAGAAAACGTTAAATTAGATAGCGATACTATCTTAATATTAGGTGATCGTCACTCCGTAATTGAACATGCCATTCTTAGTAAAATAAAATTAATCATTTTAACCGGTAATGCCGACATAAAAAAAGAACATTTAAAATTAGCCACTAAAAATAAAATAAATATTATTAAAACAAAATACGATACATTTAATACCTCCCGAAGAATTATTTTAGCCAATTATGTATCTAATATTACTACAAGTCAAAAAATAGTCTGCTTTAACGAATTAGAAAACGTTCATGACTTTATTGAAATAGCTAATAAAACTAAATATAGTAATTATCCCATTATAAATAATAAACAAGAATGTCTAGGCATTTTAAGATTAGCTGATGTAAATGACAAAAAAAGAAAACAAGTCATTCTAGTTGATCATAATGAATTAGATCAAAGTGTTGATGGTATAAACGAAGCCGATATTATAGAAATTATTGATCACCATAAAATAGGTAATATCGGAACTATGCTACCAATTTATTTTAGAAATATGCCCGTTGGCAGTACAAGCACAATTATTTATAATTTATTTAAAGAAAACAACATAGAAATACCTAAAAATATAGCCGGTCTTATGCTAGCCGGTATCATTTCTGACACTCTTTTATTTGCTTCACCAACAACAACAACTATTGATAAAATTATTGCTAATAATTTAGCAAAAATAGCACAAATAAATTGTGAAACATTTGCTAAACAAATGTTTCTAGAAGGATCATCACTAAAAGGTAAAACAAAAGAAGAAATACTTTATAGCGATTTTAAAAATTTTACTATTAATAATCAAAAAATTGGTATTGGACAAATTAACACTTTCAATATTAATGAAATTAATAAACATCAAAAAGACTATCTAAAATTAATAGAAAATATTGCTAAAAATAATGATTACCTAATAATCGCTCTATTTGCTATCGATATAATTAATAAAGGATCATATATCTATTTTAATAACAATAGTAAAGATATTTTAGAAAATAGTTTTAATGTAACAAACTTAACGCAAGGTTATTATTTAAAAAATTGTATCTCGCGCAAAAAGCAAATTATTCCTGTAATTATGAATACCTTAGAAAAAAACAGTTACTAACCATCATTAATAACTGTTTTTTTAATTCGTTTTTTTATTATAACCAACAAGTCAACTAAATAATAAATAAAATGTTTATCTAATTTAACAATATCCAAAGTTATTAGCATCATATTCCCACGCATTCCAAAGCGAAACATACGATTCAATAAAGAAACATCCATAAACAAATTTTTACCATCAACCTTATTAGTAAGTTCCTTTGGTAAAATAATTTGAATAAAATTATTAGTTTGATTAACATTAGTTATCCCTAATATACTCGCTAAACTTTCAAATAATTTTTCATACATATAAACAATAATATTCTCCGGTAATTTACCAAAACGATCCTCTAATTCCATACGAATTTCACATAATTCATCGTAATTTTTAATCATATTAATCTTTTGGTGAATTTCTATTTTTAACTCTTCTTCCATTACTATTTTACTATCAACCGTCGTTTCAACATTAATTAGTGATGACTTTTCTACTAATTTTTCTTTTTTTATAATGCCTCCTTTTAATCTTTCAATTTCCTCAGTTAACATTTTTAAAAACAAATCTATTCCTACTAAAGATATAAAACCCGCTTGTTGACTACCCAAAATGTCGCCGGCACCTCTAATTGATAAATCTCGCATAGCAATTTTAAAACCACTTCCTAATTCTGTAAACTCCTTAATAGCCTTTAATCTTTTAACAGCAACATCACTCAATATTTTGCGTTCGTTATACATTAAATAGCAATAAGCAATCTTGTCGCTACGACCAACCCTCCCTCTAATTTGATATAATTGAGACAGACCAAAACGATCACTATCTAAAACAATTAAAGTATTAACAGTAGGAATATCAATTCCCGTTTCAATAATAGTTGTACATACTAAAACATCATATTTCTTATTTATAAATTCAAGCATTACATTTTCTAAATTTTGCTTTCCCATTCTACCATGAGCAAAAATAATTTTAGCTTCTGGAACCATATTATGAATAGCCGCAACTTTTTGCTCCATATCATCTATTTTATTATACAAAATAAAAATTTGTCCACCACGTGCCAATTCCTTATAAATAGCATCCCTTATAATAGCTCTATTTTCTTTCAATACATAAGTCTGTACTGGATACCTATTAACTGGTGGTGTCTCAATTAAAGATAAATCTCTAATTCCCGTCATAGACATTTGTAAAGTTCGTGGTATAGGTGTTGCTGATAAAGTCAAAACATCTACTATATTTTTATATTGTTTTATTTTTTCTTTATGCTTAACACCAAACCGCTGCTCCTCATCAATTACCAATAAACCTAAATCTTTGTAAATAACATCATCACTTAAAATTCTATGTGTACCAATTACAACATCGACTTTACCATCTTTAATATCAATCAAATTCTCTTTAACTTGTTTAGTTGAAACAAAACGATTTAATAAAACAATATTAATTGGAAATTCTTTAAATCGTAATATGGCATTATTATAATGTTGACTTGATAAAATAGTTGTCGGGCATAAAATAGCCGCTTGCTTACCTGACATAATCGCTTTAAAAATAGCCCGAAAAGCTACTTCTGTCTTACCATAACCGACATCACCACACAGCAAACGATCCATAGGTCGCTTTTTTTCCATATCTTTTCTTATTTCTTCATATGTCCTAATTTGGTCAAATGTTGGTGTATAAATAAATTGCTTAGCAAATAAAACGTTATCATCATCATCACTTTTACATCCAAAACCTTCCATTGCTTGTCTTTTAGCATACAACGCTAAAAGCTCTGGCGCCATATCAGCAATTTGAATTTTAAGTTTTCCTTTTGTTTTATGCCATGCATCACTATTTAAACTATTAACAACAGGTTTCATTCCTTCCTTACAAGTATATTTACTTATAAGTTCTATTTGCTCAACAGGAATATATAATTTATCATTTCCTTTGTACATGATTTGTAAATAGTCTTTTTTCAGACCATTCTTAGTTAAAGTTGTTAAACCACAATATTGGCCGATTCCATGAGCATAATGAACAACATAATCACCAATATTTAATTTGTTTATATTTCTTATTTTAGTACCTAATTTAAAATTTGTTTTATAATTAATTTTATTATCTTTTTGATTAAATAATTCTTTATCTGAAATAACCATTAAATCGCCAAAAATAAAGCCCTCTTTAATATCCTTAATAATAATATTTATTTTACTATTAAAAATTTCTTTTTCCTTCGTCATAAAAAAATTACTATTATTAAATTCATTAATCACTTTTGTAGCTTGATATTTATTTTGTAAACAAACAATAATTTTATAATGTTTAAGCAAATCATTTAATTGTTGATTAATTTCCGCAATTTTCCCTTTAAAACGACTTAATTCTTTAATTTTATATTGCTGTTTATTAGTTATATTTTTAATCTTATCGTCAAACAAAGTGAAATATATAGCATTACTTTCAGCAAAAGAATCTAATTCATTCATAAATTGTATATTATTTTCACATTTAATTGTTTGGCTATATTCAAACATTTCTTCAACAAGTAAATTATAACTACTTAAAATATCTTCATAATTATTATAAATAATAATTGGCTTATCAATATATGCATTAATATTAAATACCTTTTCATATTTTACTAATTGTCGATGTAAAACATTGTCTAAATTAAGTGTTTTATTTGTTAAAAATTCTATATTTGGACTTATATCTATTGTAAATATTTTTTCAACTGTTAATTGGGTTTCAACATTTATTTTTTTTATTGATTCAATTTGATCACCCCAATATTCTATTCTGATTGGATCCGAACTAGCAACGGGAAAAATATCCACAATAAAACCACGAACAGCTATTTCTCCTGTTTTATTAACAATAGCTTCTCTTATATAACCTATATCATTCAATTTAATAACTAAATCACTTATTTTTATATTATCATTTACTTTTAATGTTATTATCTTTTTTTTATATATACTAGGTGCTGGTAAAAAGCGTAAAAATCCCATTAAATTAGTAACAACTATTTTTTTATTATTATTAATTAAATTATTTAAAGTTTCTAACCTAAGTCATCCATAGGGAAAAATAACACATCATTACTATACTTGCAAAGTGATTGATACATTTTATTTGCTTCATACAAACTATTACATACCATAATAATGCTATTATTCAACTGCTTAAAAACATTATATCCATAAATACATTTTAATTCATTAGATAAACCAACTATTTTATTATTAATTTCATTGATATTAAAAATATTTTCAAACATATAAAGCACCTCCATATATGATAAAAAGATACATTAAATGTCTACCTTTTATTATATTTATTCATTAACTGATCAAATGATAAAGAAATGAAATCATTAATTATATCACATGATGTATTTATTACGCAATGTAACTTTTTCTGTTGTTCTAATGTAAATTTACCTAAAACATAATTTTTAGTTGCTATATTTTTATCATTAGATATTCCCACTTTTAGCCGCTTAAATTTTTGAGTACAAACATGAATTATAATGTTTGAAATTCCATTATGACCACCACTTCTTCCGTTATCCCTTAATTTATACTTACCAATTTCAATATCTAAATCATCATAAACAACTAAAATGTTATCAATACTAATTTTAAAATAATTAATAAATTTAATAATACACTCTCCTGAACAATTCATAAATGTTTGCGGTTTTAAAAATATAACTTGTTCATTGTTTACTAAAACAATTTGATATAAACCATCAAATTTTTTCTTATCTATTAAAAAATTATTACAGCTTGCATAATTATCTAATATAATAAACCCCGTATTATGTCTTGTATTAATATATAATGAACCCGGATTACCTAAACCTATAATTAATTTCATTATATTATCCTCCTATTTGTGATGATATTCCTTATAAACAACATTTTTATTTACTTTACGTTGTTTAGCTACTTCTTTAATTGCTTCTTTAGAATTTAAACCGTCTTGCATATATATTTTAATATGCTCATCGATTGGTAATTCTTCATAATTTATCAAATTTTTATTTCCCGCAACAACAATAACAATTTCCCCTTTTATGTTTTGTACTTGTTTAATAACATCACTTACTTTACCACGATATACTTCTTCAAATTTTTTGCTTATTTCGCGAGCTACACATATATTTCGATCACCAAAAACATCTAATATATCATTCATAGTTTTAACAATTCTATGTGGTGCTTCATAAAAAATAATAGTCATTGGATAATTCATTAAATTACTTAACTGTTTTCTTCTTCTACCATCTTTAGCATCTAAAAATCCATAAAAAAGAAAATAATTTGCATCTAATCCGGCTATTGTTAAAGCTGGTATTAAAGCTGTAGCACCTGGTAAACTAACAACATTATAATTATTAGCAATAACATGCTTAGCAAGTTCAATACCTGGATCACTTATAATTGGAGTACCTCTATCGCTTACTAAGCCTATACTTTGACCACTTTTTAAATAAGTCAAAATTTTTTCCTTATTATGTTTCTCGTTATGTAAATGATTAGCAATCAATTGACACCTTATATTGAAATGATGTAATAATTGACCTGTTACTCTTGTATCTTCACAAAATAAAACATCTATTTGTTCTAATGTTTTTAAGGTTCTTAAAGTTATATCATCATAATTACCAATTGGCGTCGGTATTAAATATAAAGTAGGTGTATCATCATAACTTTTCTGCGACATCTTTTTGCCCTCTTTCAAAAAAATCTTTAACCTGTTTAGAATATTCGCCATTATCCTCATGAACATATAATGGTTTCACTATTTTTAAACCTGTATTCCCATTTTTTTTAGCTTCTATTAAAATTATATTAGCATTACTATTTCTTTTAGAATAAACAAATTGTAACTTCTTCGGTTCTAAATTATATTTTTCTAATAACATAATAATTTCACATAACCGTTCTGGGCGATGTACAAGACCCAATAATCCATTGTTTTTAAGTAATTTTTTACTTATTTTTATAACATCTTCAATATTCAAAAAAACCTCATGTCGAGCAATTGTCTTATATTCACTTTGATTAAAATTAGCATCTTTGTTAACTTTAAAATAAGGGGGGTTACAAGTAATAATATCAAAACTATCTGTTTCGTAATTTTTAATTACGTCTAAAATATCTCCATTTATGATATCTATTTGATCATTTAATTTATTAATTTCAATAGATTTTTTAGCTAATTCATACGCACCTTTTTGAATTTCAACCCCAATTATTTTAGCATCCGTCATAGTTGATAAAATTAATGGAATAGGCGCATTACCTGTACCTATATCTAAAATTTTTTTTGTTTTTTTATTTATTGTTATAAAACCTGGTAAAAGGATCGAATCTAAAGAAAAGCTAAACATTTGTGTATTTTGAACAATATCAAGTTTATTATACCCTAGTAATTGATTAACGACATTCATGATTATCTATTTCACATTTCATTACACCATAATTTGATATTTCTACACTATAGGTTCCTCTTCCAATATCATTTTTTATTACTACGCCTTCACCTTTTTCTGTTTTAATTTTATTACCTACTTTAGGCAAACATTTACGACATTTTGTATAATCATCTTCTTCATATTTCAAACAACACATTAAACGTCCACATATTCCATTTATCTTAGAAGGATTTAATGCAATATTCTGATTTTTAGCCATATTAATAGAAACAGCAGTAAAATCATTTAAAACTTTAGTACAGCATAAACAACGTCCACACTGCCCGATTCCCCCTACTTCCCGAGCTTTATCTCTTACACCTACTTGTCTTAATTCAATTCTTGTCTTATAAATATTAGCTAAATCTTTAGCTAATCCACGAAAATCAACACGATGATCAGCTACAAATTTAAACACTAATTGTTCACGACTAAAAGTATAAGTAGCATTAATAATATACATACTTAAATCATGTTTTTTAACCAATTCTTTCGCTATTTCTAATGCTTTTTTAGCATCACTTATATTTTTTTATTATGATAATAATCTTCCTTACTAGCAACTCTAACAATATTTTTTAAAGGAGTTTGAAATTGCGTATCACTTTTCATCATAATATCTGTCATAACTACACCAAAACTTAAACCCCATTCTGTTTCTACAATAACTGTTATATTTTTTTTTACTTTTTTATCTCCTACTAAAAAATAAAAAATCCGTCCATTATTATTAAAAGTTACGCCTATAACTTCATGCATTTTTAATTCCTCCTCCCAATTCTATTATTAACTTATCAATCAATAAATTTACATTAGCATTTATTTTAATATAATTTTTTAAATCAATAATTTTTTCTATTTTATAACAAGTTTTTTGTACAGTATTTAATCTCGCTATTTGTTCAATATTATTTACATCAAATATAAGATTAATTTTATTAGATTGAAAATTTAGAACATCTTTATAATATAATAACATTATTTCAAAAGCGATAATAAGATCTTCTTTGCTTTTAAAACAACTTGTCCAATATTTACTTGTATAAAGTAATGAATCAGATTTTTGAAGTTCAATCATTTGAATAAATTCCAAAATACTACTAATATTTAAAATACTTTTTTCATCTGTAATAAATTTTTGAATGTCTTGATTATTATTATACAAGTAATTAGCGATTTTTTCAATCATTGTTTGTTCATTATTAATGTTTTTAATTAACGAAATAATTTGACAACGCGAAATAATTGTTGGTAAAATCAAATAACGATTTGATGTAATTAAAAAGGCCATTATATTTTCAGCTGGTTCTTCAATAAATTTAAGTAATGAATTAGCTGCTACATTATTTAATTTAGATGCTTCTTGGATTATATATATTTGTTTCTTTGAATTTATTGATTTTGTTTGAAATTGTTGTTGCAATTCCGTTAATTGCTTTTTTTTAATCCATAAACCTTCTGCTTCAATAATCTTTATTTCTGGAAAATTGTTATTTTGAATATTTTGACATTGAAAACATTCACCACATTTTTCATTATTAAAATAATTATTTGGACACAGCAAAGACTTAACAAATGATAAAACTAAATTATCAACATCACTACATCCATTACTTTCAAAAAGATAAGCGTGCGAATATTTTTGACTTTTAATTTGCTTAGTTAATATTTTCCATGCTAATGGTTGTGATTTTTTATAATCATCTAACATAATTACCACATCCTTTAAAATATTAAAATTAGTATTAACATTAATGAAAAAAGGCCTGGCAGTCCTAATATACTTACAAATAATACAGTTATTATATTTATTGGAATTAATAAGCCAAATGAACTAGCTATAAGATTAAATCCATATAATAAAAATGAACTTACAATTATTTTTCTAAATAATACTACTATCTGTTTAACCATTTTGTCCACCTCAATAAAATATATGAATCAATATATATTTTATTCATTAAGTTTTGATATTTTTTGACGATCCTCTAAGGCTATTTCTAAAGTTAATGTATCAATATATTCCATATCGGCACCTATAGGAATACCGCTTGCTATTTTAGATACAATAACATTAGTATGCTCTAATAATTTAACAATATAAAGAGCCGTAGTTTGTCCTTCAATACTTGGACGTACGGCTAGAATTACTTCATCTATTTTTTCTAAATTAATTCTTTTAATTAATTGGTTAATATTAGTATCATCTGGATTAACACCATTTAATGGTGAAATTAATTTATTTAAAACAAAATATAATCCATCATAAGAACCTACTTTCTCAAACAAATTAATATTTTTAACTTCTTCGACAACACAAATCATTTTTTTATTTCTTTGTTTATTTAAACAAATAGAGCATAATTCTTCTTCTGTTAAATTGTTACATTTAGAACATCTTTTGATTTTTGTTTTAATATTTATAATTGTTTCCCCAAACAATTTATTTACTTCATCATCTAAATTCAATGTTGCCAGTGCTAAACGTTCAGCTGTTTTATTACCAATTCCAGGTAACTTTTTAAAACATTCAATTAAATTATTTATATTTTTTGGATAATCCATCAAAACAATCCCGGCATTCCTTGTGTATATTTTCCCATTTTTTCATTTGTTTTAGTGTCAATTTTTTTTAGTGCATCATTAACAGCAATTACAATCATATCTTCAAGTATTTCAATATCATCTAAAGATAAATCATTACTGTCTATCTTAGTTTGTAATAATTGTTTTTTACCATTCATTTTTACTTTTACGATTGAAGATTCTCCTTCAAATAGTGTATTATCAATTTCATCTTTTGCAACCATCATATCTTTTTGTAATTTTTGAGCTTGTTTCATCATTGCTTGTACATTCATTTTATTCCTCTTTTCTACTAATTATATTCAACTATTTCATCAAATAATTGTTCAATATCATTATTAACATTAATTTGTTTATCATTTTTCAATATTTTTTTCACATCTATATTATCTTCCATCAGAGTAAATATTGTTTTTTTATTATTAAATTGATTTTTTATGATATTCCATTCATCTATATAAGTGGCTATAACTTTATATTTATTATTATAAACTTTTTCAAGCATTTCTTCAATAGTAATTATATGTTGATTAAACAAATCAGAAATATGCTCTGTTTCATAAACAAAAATCATATATTCATTACCTATCGCTTTTAATTTACTATCTAAAAGCATTGAAGCTTCATAATTATATATAGGATCTAAAATTAAATTTTCAATTAAATTCAATTTAGATTTAAACTCTATTACTTGTTTTCGATTAAATGTGCTTAAAGCATTATTAATTCTTATTTTTTTTACTTGTTTTAATTTTTCTTTTAATTCACTATTAACATTTTCTAAAATTATACTTTCTATTTTTTCTTTTATTTTAATAATTTGATCTTTATTTTTATCCTTTACTCCTTCATCAGTTTTCATAGTTTGATTATATAGATTAAATTTTTTTTTATTATCAGCATTAACATCATTAATTTTGTTACATATTTCGCTTTGCTTCAGAGCTTCTTTTTTATCATTAATTAAGATTTTATTATTTTGTGTTTTTTTAACACTATTATTGTTTATCAATTTAATTAAAGTAATTTCTAAAATAAGTTTTTGATTATTTGATGTTTTTATTTTATATAAAGATTCGTTAAATATTTCTATACATTTAATAAGATATTCTTCATTAATATCAACATTGTATAAATCAACATTCAAATATTCTTGTTTAAAATATACTGGCGCTTTTTTAGATAAAAGAATATTTTTTAAAAACAAAATAATTTCTTCAATAAGTTTAGATAAATTTTTACCATCATCATTATATTTATCTACCATTTTTAACAATTTGGTTATATCACCTATAATTAAGCTTTCAATAATTTTTTTAATTTCCTTTTGATCTAAGGTTCCATTTACTTCATGTACCTCTGTAAGAGTAATTTGATGTTCTGAAAACGAAGAAATTTGATCCAACATTCCTATAGCATCACGCATTCCTCCCGCGGATAATCTCGCTATTTCTTTTAATGCATCTTCTGTAATATTAATATTTTCTTTTATGGCTATTTCTTTCAAATATTTCAAAATAAAACAATCAGAAATTTTTTTAAAATCAAATCTTTGACATCGTGAAACAATAGTTGCTGGAATTTTTTGTGGTTCAGTAGTTGCAAGAACAAAAACAATATGTTGTGGTGGTTCCTCCAAAGTTTTTAATAAAGCATTAAAGGCCCCTACCGTTAACATATGAACTTCATCAATTATATAAATCTTATATTTACCTGTATTTGGAACTAAACTAACTTTACTTTTTAATTCTCTTATTTCCTCAACACCATTATTTGATGCTGCATCTATTTCTATTATATCAATCATTTGTTTATTATTGTATTGCGTACAATTAACACATTTATTACAAGGTATTGATTTAAAAAGACTTTCACAATTAATTGTCTTAGCTAATATTTTTGCTACACTTGTTTTACCTGTTCCTCTAGGTCCCGAAAAAAGATATGCATGTGATAATTTATTACTATTAATAGCGTTTTTTAATGTTTGAATTATTATATTTTGTCCAACTACTTGATCAAATGTTTCTGGACGATATTTTCTATATAAAGCCTGATACATTTTTTAACCTCCAAACCATATTTATTATAACATTTTTATTCCAACATTTAAAGAAAAGAAAATTTAATATTTTCTTTTACTCGAATGAAAAGTTAAATTGACCAGCAAAATAATGAATGGTCAATTAAGT
>JAVWOV010000025.1:0-12737 GCA_036636255.1 Bacilli bacterium | reverse complement strand
ATATAATTATGATTATTTTTTTCAAAAAAACACCTCCTAATAAATAATGGGTGTTTTTTTTGATATTTATACATTATTTGTGATATGTTTCATTATGAATTATTTTAAATATACGATAAAGTTGTTCTAATAAAATTATTCTAAACAGTTGATGGGGAAATGTTAATGGTGAAAACGATAGTTTATAGTTTGATTTTTTTTTAATTTCTTGATGTAAACCATGTGAACCTCCAATTATAAATACTATATTAGAATGATAATTAAATAAATTATTTATTTTTTTTGATAATTCTAGGGAAGTAGTTTGATTACCTTCTATTTCTAGAGTTATAATATAATCTTTCGGTTTTAAATTGCTAATTATTTTATCTTTTTCTTTTGTTAAAATAATTTCTTTATTGGTGTTTGGGTAGTCTGGTATTTCAATTATTTTTATTTTATGAAACTTTTTTATTCTTTTTTCATAATCTTTGATGGCTTCTCTTAAATAGTTTTCTTTGATGTTTCCTACACATATTATTGTTATCATATTTGAATAACTTCCGTTTTTTCTTTTTGTTTGGCGATAATTATTTTCTTTATATGGTTATTTTTTAAGGCTTCTTTAGTAGTGTTAAGTGCTAAATCATAGTTATTATTTTCATCGCTTAAATGAGCTAATATAATGGTTGTTGTTTTGTCACCAACTAATTTTTTTAAATAATCAGAGCATTCCTTATTTGATAAATGGCCTTCAAATCCAGAAATACGGTGTTTAATGGCATATGGGTAAGTTCCATTCATTAACATGTTTATATCATGATTACTTTCCATAATATATACTTGTCTGTTTTTCATTATAGAATGATATTTTCTATTTATATAGCCTGTATCCGTTATATATACAATTGATTTATCATTATTATTTATGATATAACCGTTTGAATCACTAACATCGTGTGATGTTTTTATTACGTCTACTGTTAAATTACCAACAGTAAACCTTTTTTCAATATATTGATATTTATCTATTTTAATTATTTTACTTATTTCTTGATGCATTTTTTTTGTCAAATAAATAGTTGGATTATATTTTTTTATAAATACTTTAAGCCCACTTATATGGTCTATATGGGTATGGGTTATTAAAATACCAATTATATCTTTAGGATTTACGTCTATTTCTTTTAATTTTTTCTCTGTATATAAGCAGCTAACTCCCAAGTCAATTAATATGTTGGTTTTATCGGTGGCAATGTATGTTGTGTTGCCCTTACTTCCGCTTGCTAATGAACATATTTTCATTTAAATAGTACCCATGGGCTTACCATGTAACCACCATAGTAAGGTATACCGTTTTTGGCAACGCCAAAATGCAAATGGGGTCCAGTCGATGCGCCTGTGCTGCCTATATATCCTATTATTTGGCCTTTAGCAACTGTTGCTCCTTTGGTTGTATTAAAGGATGACATATGTGCGTAAATTGTATAATAGCCGTTATTATGATTGATAGTTATATAATTACCGTTCATTGATTGAAAACCTAATTGTACTATGACACCGTTATTGGCAGCATATATTGGTGAGCCGTATCCTGTTCCCGAAATATCGATTCCATCATGTAATTCACGACCTCCGGTCATGGGACTAATACGATAACTATAATCAGATGATATAGTATAACCACTTGCTGTTGGCCATGCCCAATTGGTTAAACTTCCGACTGTTGGTATTATTTTGTCACCTCTTATTATAATCTCATTAATGGTTGGTTCTATTTCTTGTTTACTTACAGGATCAACATATAAAATTTCTCGATTTGATTTTTTTACATTTTGGGTTACACGTTCTAATCCATTAGTGCCTTTTTGTATTAATTCATCATCGCCTTCAATTCGAGAACTATCAAATTTTTCTTCTGTTTGATAATTATTTACGACGTCTTTAACAGTAAACTCTTCAACTACTACATTTATTTGGGGATTAGTTTTTACGATGCTTACTTCTTGACCAGCAAATAGTAAATTGGTCGAGCTAGTGAATTGTTTGTTAGAGATTAAAAACTCTTCTGCACTTATTTTATTATTGAATGCTACTTGTCCAATAGTATCTCCTGTTTTAATTGTATATGAACTTTTTTCAATTTTATCTCCATATAACATGTATTGAGATAAGTCATCTACTTTAGTATATACTTTTTTTTCGACGGGTATTTGTTTTCGTTTTATTGTTATATCTTCATCAATATATATGTTTTTTATAATGGTTCCGGTTGTTTCTATTTCGGATTGATTTTTATTAATATAATTACTATATTCTTTTTTACCGACATATAGTTTAATAATAGTTTTTATTGATTCATTAAAAGTTTTTTTTGATAAAGTATATATTGTTTGTTTTTTATTACCTTTTACTAATGTGAATTGATATCCCTTGATAGTAAAAGGTTTTTTTTCATGAATAAGTTTGTATACTTTATCTACTTTATCTGTTTTTTTTTCGTAAGTGTTTATTTTTTTTATTTGTAGTCCATTAGGTGCATAAACTTTATTAACATGAAATTTTTCTTTAATATGTTTACCTTGTTTGTCAATATAGTTTTCTAATTTTTGTTTTGAATCAATTACGCCGATGATTTCTCTATCTAAATAAACTTTATAATAGGTATTTGGTTGCTGTGCTACTTTATAATTAAATCCTAAAATTATTATTGATATACTTCCTATTATAATTAAAATTAAAATTCCTATTTTTTTCATATATTTGCCTCTTGATTGACCATACTAATGAATGTACTAGTGTTTCTTTTGAAAATTAAATCTATTGTGGTGGTTGGTCCGTTACGATGTTTTGCAATAATAAATTCGCTTTTACTGGTGTTTTCGTCGATTGCTACTTCTTTATCATAATAGTCTTCGCGAAATAGGAATGCTACTATGTCGGCATCTTGTTCAATTGCTCCTGATTCTCTTAAATCACTAAGCATTGGTCTTCGATCTTCTTTACCACGACTGTCAGCTGTTCTTGATAACTGGGATAATGCTATAATAGGAATACTTAATTCCATAGCTAGTGTTTTTAGTGATCGGGAAATTTCTGATACTTCTTGCTGTCTATTTCCACTATATAACGCTGATCCTTGAATCAATTGTAAATAATCAATAATTATTATACCTAGACCGTGATCAGAACTGGCTAAACGGCGACATTTAGCACGAATTTCACTAATTGTCATTCCCGGTGTATCGTCTATATACATTTTTGCTTCGCCTAAGCGACTAATTGCTTCGTTGATTCTTTTCCAATCATTATGTTCTAGACGACCAGTTTTTAATTTGTTTCCTTCTATTTGTCCAACTGATGATAACATTCTGGTTGCTAATTGTTCAGCTCCCATTTCCATATTAAAAATAGCTACTGTTTGATTATTGTTAATAGCAATATTTGTCGCTATGTTAAGGGCAAACGCGGTTTTTCCCATAGCTGGTCTTGAGGCAATGATTACTAATTCGTTGCTGTGTAGACCAGATGTTATTTTATCAATATCATAAAAACCGGTAGCGGTACCGGTAATTTCTCCTTTGTTTTTTGATAGTTTTTCTAAGTCTTGTTGTGTTTTAGATAACACATCTTGAATTGTTCGAAATTCAGTTCCTTTTCTTGTTTTAGCTATATTAAATATTTTCTTTTCAGCATTATCTAATACTTCATTAAAATTATTACTTGTATCAAATCCGGCATTTGCTATTGCTAATGATTCTTCAATTAATCTTCTTAGGGTTGCTTTTTCATCAACTATTTTAATATATTCGTTGATATTTCTAGCTGATGGAACACTATTAATTATTTCTGTTAGATATTCAACATCTCCGATTATTTTTAACCATTTTTTATCTTTTAATTTTGCCGTTACAGTGGTTATGTCGATGGGAATTCCATTTTCTACTAAGTCATTTATTGTTTGAAAAATTTTATTATGACTGTCTAGATAAAATAAGTCACTTGTTAAATTTTCCAAACTTTTTTCTAAGGCTATTTTAGATAAAAACATAGCTCCAATTACTGATTGTTCAGCTTCTACGTTATGGGGCATTATTTTATCAGGCATAAAATCACCTATCCTTCTTTACATAAATTAATTTTTATTGTTGCAATTATATCTTTATAAAGAATTATTTCAACAGTATGGCAACCTATAGTTGCTAGGGGACTACTTATTATTATTTTTTTCTTATCTAGTTTATATCCTTGGTTTTTTAGTTCTGTTAGAATTTGCTTAGAACTTACGGAACCAAATACTTTGTCTTCTTTACCTGTTTTAACTTTTATTTCTATTTGAGCTTTTTCTAGTTTTTGTTTACTTTTAATAGCTTCTTCTATTCTAGTTTTTTCTTTTTGCTTATTAATTTTAGTCTCTTTTTCAAGAATTTTTAGACTGGTGGTTGTTGCGATTACGGCATATCCTTGTTTTATTAAATAATTTTGTCCGTAACCATCTTTCACTTCTATTATTTGTCCTTTTTTTCCTTGACCTTTTAAATCTTTGATAAATATAACTTTCATTATCCACCATCCTTAATTTTAATATTGGGAAGCAATTTGTAAAATGCTTTTTTTTACTTCTTCAATTGTAGTGTTTTTTAATTCGGCTGCTGCTTGATTGATGTGTCCTCCTCCACCAATTTTGGTCATTATCTCTTCTACGTTTATTTTGCTTATTGATCTTGCACTTACACCGATAAGATTCTTCCCTACTTTTCCAATACTAAATGAGGCTTCAATATCGTCAAATTGTAGTAATTCTTCAGCTATGGTGGCTAATTCTTTTTTTTCATATATATTTTCATCTAAAATACACATAGCCATTGTTTCATTTATCATAAAGCTATCTTTAACAAATTCTTGTCGTCTTACAAATTCGGCTTTGCTTTCTTTTAATAGTTCTTGTTTTATTACATTATCTGCTCCCATTTTCACTAAAAATGATGCCGCTTCATATGTTTCGGGGGTTGTTTTTACATTAAAACTATTTGTATCTATTTCTATTCCTGATAACATCATAGTTGCTATTAATGGTGGGACGGTTTTATTTAAGTATTTTAAATAATTAGTCATCATTTCGTTAGTACTAGAATAATTAGTACTAATATATGATAGTGCGGTATTTTTAATATAATTATAACTTTTTACATGATGGTCTATCACAATAATTTTGTCGATTTTTTCTAACATTTTCGGATATTCTAACATTTCAATTTTATGAATATCTAAAATTATTAAGATACAATTTTTTTTTATTAATTTCTGATAATTGGTTTTATCAATATATTCTATATTAAGTTTTCCTTCTTTTAATCTTACAAATGCTTTTTCAATTGATTTATTGTTTTTTTCTTTGTTTATAAAAATATGCCCTTTTTTCCCAAATGATTCTATTATGGAATACATACATAAAGCAGATCCAAATCCATCTAAATCCATATTACGATGTGTCATAAAAATAAATTCATCATTTTTTTTTATTATTGTTGTTAATTTTCTGAAAATTTCCTCCACGTTTCCACCTCGATATTAATATTATACTATATTTATTTTTATATCACAACTATAACGGTTATATTTAAAAATCTTCTTTTTATTGATTTTTATTTTTCTTTACTTTATTTGCTACCTCATTAATTTTTTTAAAGCGATGATATAATCCCGATTTTGTTATGGGTTGATTTGTTTCTGCCGTTATTATTTCACTAAGTTCTACTAATGATGCGTCTTTGTATTTTAAACGATATTGGGCGACAATTTTTTCTTTTTCCTTTAACGATTCTAAACTAGCATATTTTTTAATTGTTTCAATGGCTTTTACTTGTTTGCAAGATGTTTCGATGATTTTATCAACATTTGCTTGTTCACAGTTGTTTAACCTATTTGTCATGTTTTTATGATCTCGATAAATTCTAATATCTTCATAATATAAAATGGCATTATAGGCGCCCATTATTCTTAAAAAGTCCCCTATTTTTTCGGCTTCTTTTATGTAAATCATATGTTTATTATCTCTTTTGATTACTTTACTATTTAGTAATAGCTTGTTTAATAATTGACTAAACCATTTAGCATAATTATTATCATCAACTAAAAATTCTAGGTGATATCTTGATTTTTTCGGATCATTTATACTGCCTGTTGCTATAAATATTCCACGGATATAAGCCTGAGTTAATTGTTCATCGTCAACGATATATGGTTTAGGAATAGTTAAATATTTATTGTTTTCTACTATGCTTAAATCATTTAATATTATTTCTTTTTTAGTTCCTACTTCTAATATATATATATTTTTACTATGATAATTCGGGCTTTTTCTAACAGTTATTTTAGCACTTATTTCATATAATGTTTTTATTAAATTAAATATTCTTCGTGCTACGGCTGCATTTTCAGTAGTAATTTTAATTTCGTCTTTAATGGTTGCGCAGTTACGAACTATTGCTGATAGTTCTGATATGCATTCTGTTGAAGCAGTTTCTATATGGCTGATTTCATCTTTTACTAAACTAGTAAATGATTTCACATTATCTCCGAAAATATTTGAAATGCTAGCTTAGCCTTGTTATGTCTTATAATATTATCTTCAATAGATACAAAATTTTTTTCGACCACTTCCACATTTAAATCTCTTAATTTTTCGTGGTCAATTACTACTGGATCTTTTTGTTCTAAAGTTTCATATTTTTTTACTATTTTTTCACTTAAATGACCATTATTTACAATAACGGTATTTATTTTTCTTTTACCTAAATATTTATTTAGTAATTTAATATGATCACTTACTTTATATCCAGTTGTTTCTCCCGGTTGCGTCATCATATTACATATATACATAATATTTGCTTTACTTTTATCTATATATTTAATTACATCATCACATAATAAATTAGGAATTATACTTGTGAAAACGCTACCCATGCTTAAAATTATACAATCAGCTTTTTCAATTGTTTTTAACACTTTTGGGTTAACTAATGGTTCCTGTTCGTAATAAATTTTTTTGATTTTTTTACTATTATTAGTTATATTGTATTCTCCTCTTACTATTTGATTATCTTCCATTATACCCATTAATGTAACATTTGAATCGGTCAATGGTAAAACGGTTCCTTTTAAATTAATTACTTTACCAAATGATTCGATTCCTTCGGTAAAGTTTTCTGTTATATCAGTCATAGCAGTAAGTAATAAATTTCCTAATGTATGACCATTTAAATCACTTGTAGTTTTAAAACGATAATTAAATAGTTGTTCTACTAGGGGTTCTGTTTCAGAAAGAGAAATAATAACTCGTCTTAAATCGCCAACTGCTAGAATATTAAATTCTTCTCTTAGTCGCCCAGTACTTTTTCCGTCATCACAAACCGATACAACGGCTGTTAAATTTAAAGGATATTGTTTTAACCCTTTTAAAATTGTTGATAGCCCTGTTCCTCCACCAAAAATCACAACGTTTTTTTTCATTTTACACCTTTATTCCTTTTTTTGTATTCTTTTTGCAATATTTATCGCAGCTATAGCTGCTTCTCCAGTAGCGGTAACGATTTGATAAATATCTTTGCTTATTATATCCCCGCATGCATAAATATGTTCAATATTTGTTTGCATATTTTTATTAACTAGAATATATTTGTTTTTTGCTGATATTTTTAAATTTTCAGTATATTGTATATCGGGGATTAGTCCGATACAAATAAATAATCCACTTGTATAAATTTTTTCAGTATTATCTAATTCAATATAATATAATCTATTGTTTTTGTCAACTATTTTTTTTATTATACTATTGTTTTTGATTTTAATATTGTTACTTTCATTAATTCTTTTAATTAAAATTGATTCTCCCTTTAATTGGTTTGATCGATTTACTATTGTTACGCTTTTACATATTTTGGAAAGAAATAGACTTTCTTCTAAAGCACTATTGCCTCCTCCTACTATGGTTACATCTTTTCCTTTATAAAATGCTCCGTCGCAAATAGCACAATAACTAATTCCATGACCTAGCAGTTTATCCTCGTTTGTTATATTTAATTTTTTAGGTTTTCGACCAGTTGCTAATATTACAAATTCACATGTTATTTTTTCTTGATCAGTAGTTATAATTTTTTTATTTGCGTCTTTGCTTATATTAATTACTTTCCCATATTTACACGGTATTTCTAATGTTTTTATTTGTTCTTGAATATTTATAGCTAATTGGGCTCCTGATATTTTGGTGAAGCCTGGATAATTTTCGATAAGGGGACTATTAATGATTTGCCCTCCTGGTGTTTCTTGTTCTAGTAACAAGATATTTATGTTCATTCTTTGTAAATATATTGCAGCTGTCATGCCGGCTACACCAGCACCTATGATAACGCATTGATAATTTTTCAATCTTTTTCCCCCTTATATTGTTTATTTTTATTGCATATTAAAAATAAAATTATTCCAGAAAATGTCATTATAATTGATACTAACTGAGCAACTTTTATATCTGCTATCATTAAGCTATCTGTTCTTAATGACTCTATACCTATTCTTCCTAATCCATACCAAATCAAATATATTGATGTTAATTGCCCGATTTTTATTTTACTTATTTTTCTTATTAAGACTATTATTATAAAGCCTATTATACACCATATTGATTCGTAAAGAAAGGTTGGTTGATAATAGGTATTACCTATTTTCATACCTTCTATTATAAAATTTGGCAAATGAATATTATTTAAAAAGGCTAAAGATGTTATTGGCCCATGTGCTTCACCGTTCATAAAATTTCCCCAACGGCCAATTGCTTGACCTAAAATTAAACTTACACTTATTATATCAGTAACTTGTAAAGTGTTTATTTTCTTTTTTTTTGTATAATATATTACCCACAATAGGCCCGTGATTATTGCTCCGTGAATAGCTAATCCTCCTTGCCAAATTTGTAATATCTCGCTAATATTTTGACTATAATATGACCAATTGAATATAACATAGTACATTCTGGCGCCTACTATAGCTGATATAATAGTACCTAAAAATAAATCTATCATTATTTCCATTGATAGTTGGTGTTTTTTAGCCTCTTTTATCGCTAATACTCCGCCTAATATAATAGCAAACAGTATAATTATTGCATACCATTTTATTGTGATAAAACCAAATTCAATAACGTTAGGATTCATTATTTACCTCTTTTCCCTTTTTAATTCAAACAATATATCTCTTAATTCCATTGCTCTTTCAAAGTCTAATTTTTGAGCGGCTTTTTGCATTTGCTGGTCAATATTTTTTATTAACTCATTAGTGCTTTTTTTAGTTCTTTTTTGTGGTTTACTTTCTTCTTCATTAGTGTTTGATATTAATTCTCTTACTTGTTTAATAATAGTTGTTGGGTTGATATTATTTTCTTTGTTATATTTTAGTTGAATTTTTCTTCTTCTTTCTGTTTCGTTTATTGCTTGTTGCATTGCGTCGCTTATCTTATCAGCATACATTATAACGTGACCGTTTACGTTTCTTGAGGCTCTTCCAATTGTTTGAATTAAACTTCTTGTACTACGAAGAAATCCTTGCTTATCGGCATCCATTATAGCTATTAGGCTAACTTCTGGTATGTCAATTCCTTCTCTTAATAAGTTTATTCCGACTATAACGTCATATTTACCTAATCTTAAGTCTCTAATTATTTTTAGTCGGTCCAATGTTTTTACTTCGCTATGTAAATAGGCAACTTTTATATCTATTTTTTTTAAATAGTTTGTTAATTCTTCGGCCATTCTTATTGTTAGAGTTGTTATTATTATTCGTTCATTTTTGATAATTCTTTTGTTTATATTTTCAACTAAGTTATCAATTTGATTTTTTGTTGATCTTATTTCTATTGTTGGATCTATTAAGCCGGTTGGGCGAATTATTTGTTCTATTAGAATTGGCGTTTTTTGGGTTTCATATTCACCTGGTGTTGCGGAAACATAAATTACATTGTCTAATTTTTGTTCAAATTCTTGAAATTTTAATGGACGATTGTCTAGAGCACTGGGTAATCTAAAGCCATAATCGACTAAGTTGTTTTTTCTTGCTTGGTCTCCATTGTACATTCCTCTAATTTGGGGAATAGAAACGTGTGATTCATCAATTACTAATAAAAAATCTTTACCGAAGAAATCGATTAATGTGGTTGGGGTTTCTCCGGCTTGTTTTAAAGCTATTTGTCTTGAATAATTTTCTACGCCATGGCAAAACCCCGTTTCTCTTAACATTTCTAGGTCATACTTTGTTCTTTCCATTAGTCTTTGATATTCTATTAATTTATTTTCCTTTTTAAATTTTTCTAATTGTTCATAAAGTTCTATTTCTATATTTTTGATGGCTTTTTTTAATTTTTCTTCATTAGTAACAAAATGACTTGCAGGAAAAATAGATATTGTTTTTTTGCTGTTTAGGATTACTCCGGTTAATAAATCAAATTCATTTATTCGTTCAATTATATCGCCAAACATTTCAATTCTTATTGCACTATTATGCTGACTAATAGGCACAATTTCTATTATATCACCTCTAACTCTAAATGTTCCTCTTTTTAAATCAATATTATTTCGTTCATATAGCATTTCTATTAAACGGTACATGATTTTTTCTCTTTTGATTTGATCATTAATATTAATAGTTAACATTTTGTTTTTATATTCTTCTATTTCACCTATTCCATATATGCATGATACAGAGGCTACAACTATAACGTCTTTATTATTTAGCAATGATGAGGTTGCTCCATGACGTAATTCATCTATTTCATCGTTTATTGACGAATCTTTTTCTATAAAGGTATCTGTTTTTGCTACATATGCCTCGGGTTGATAATAATCATAATAAGAAACAAAATATTCCACTGCATTCTCCGGAAACATCTCCTTAAGTTCTGAATATAATTGTCCGGCTAGTGTTTTATTGTGGGCTATTACAAGTGTTGGTTTATTAACTTTTGCTATTACATTGGCTATTGTAAAAGTTTTACCACTACCTGTAACACCTAGTAACGTCTGGTGTTTCACGCCTTTATTGATTCCGTCAACTAGCTTTTCTATTGCCTGTGGTTGGTCACCAGCCGGTTCATATTCTGAATGTAATTTGAACATTTTCATCGTTCCTCTCATTTAATTATGACTATTATTAACCATATACGATTTTAAAATTCGTCTTCTTTTTCGTCCCCGTACAAGTTTTAACGGTTAAAAATATACACATTTTTACTTGGGGACAATGTTGTGTCATAATTTTTTTTTAAACTAAATAATACTAAACCTTTTAATTTCAATAAATTATATCATTTTTTAGGTTAAAAAACAAGATTGCTCAAGAAACAGCCTTGTATTTATAATAATTAAATTAGTCCTGTAATAATAATTCATTTATTATACTTTCTGTTATATTTAATATTTCGTCATCATTAGAAAAAAATGTTTTATTTGGATCTTTTTTTATAGGAAAACACTTTTATAAAAATTTCTAACTCTTCAACACAATCTGAAATTATTTTTTTGTTATTAACATATACATCTGCTGAAATTTTTTCTGTTGCGTACTCCATTAATTTCAATATAGCTTTTAAATTAAAATTATTCTTAATTAGGAATGTACACTATGTTACTATTAAATTACAAATCTTATATTTGGTTAATTATTTTCATTTAATAACTTTTTGTAATAGTTCCAATGATAGCCTTTGCTTCTTGTTCTACCATAAGACTGTAGAAAATATAGTCTAATTCAGTAAACTCTTTTTTTAATGTCTTCTTTTATAGAAAATGATGTTACTTATGATATAATAAAAATTAATGAAGATGTTTTAATTAAAATCAAAAGAGTTTTAGATAAAAGATTATTTATTTATTTATGTATTAATAATTAAGTAGTAATATTCATCAATTATTCCTAATGATACATTATTATATTTAAATAGTATAAACGACTATAAAAGTATAATAAAATAGATTATAGTAATATTTATAAGCTAATTGATAGATATTAAAAAACATCAATTTTAACTATATTAAATAACTATTTATTTTTTTAAACACTTATCATATTTTATTTTTCTTTAAAACACTATTGACTTTTAATTTAAGTTATATGAATTTTTTATTAATAAAATAAATTTTAGAATTCTTTCTATTTTAAGCTCTAAACTGATTAAGTCTATAAACGTTGTTTGTTTAAGTATGTCTAATGAAATAAAATTTATTTCTAGAATAGTCGTACTTCACTTAAATAATTAAAATTATTACACACTCCCAAATAAATAAAAAATAAAGTCATTTTGGCTTTATTTCATACAACAATTTTTCTTGATTTATACTGTTTTTTATATTTATTCCTCAATCATTTCGAACATTGATTTTGGTGCTCCACATAACGGACAAACCCAATTTTCTGGTAATTCTTCAAATTTAATTTTTTCTTTTTCGTTATCGTAGATATAACCACATATTGTACATCTATATTTCATTTTTTTCATCTCCTCATATAATAGTATTTGTAAGTGATATTTCACTTAGATTTAACTTTTTTTATTTATTCTATTTTATAAGTAAAATAGTTAAAACTTTTGTTAATGAAACTCTAGTGTTAAAATATTATTGAAATGTTTTTGGACTAAGAGCATTCTTTTTTTCCTGTAATCCAATTGATGTTTACTATTAAAGACTGTTTCTCTTATTGTTTTAGTTCGCAGT
>JAVWOV010000024.1:0-13364 GCA_036636255.1 Bacilli bacterium | reverse complement strand
TAAAAGAAAATATCGTATTATTGATTTTAAAAGGGATAAGAAAGATATTGTGGGAACTGTTGCTAGTATTGAGTATGATCCAAACAGAACAGCTAACATTGCTTTAATTAATTATAGTGATGGTGAAAAAAGATATATTATAGCACCTAAAGGTTTGAAAGTTTCTGAAAAAATAGTAAGTAGTGATAATGCTGATATAAAAATTGGTAATACATTATCGCTAATAAATATTCCTGAAGGAACTACTATTCATAATATTGAGTTAAAACCAGGTAAAGGTGGTCAATTAGCTAGAAGTGCTGGTTCGAGAGTTCAAATATTAGGGACAGAAGGAAAATATGTTTTACTTCGTTTAGCAAGTAGTGAAGTTCGTAAAGTTTTAGGAACTTGTAAGGCTACAATCGGCGAAGTTGGAAATGGCGATCATGAATTAATCCATTTAGGTAAAGCTGGTCGGAAAAGACATATGGGTGTTAGACCAACTGTTCGTGGTTCAGTAATGAATCCTAATGACCATCCTCATGGTGGTGGTGAGGGACGCGCGCCAATTGGACGCAAAGGACCTGTTACTCCTTGGGGTAAACCGGCACTTGGATATAAGACACGTAAGAAAAAGAAACAATCAAATAAATTAATTGTTCGTCGTCGTAAGAAAAAGTGAAAGGATGGAATAAATGGCTAGAAGTTTAAAAAAAGGACCTTTTATAGATAGTTGCTTGTTAAAAAAGGTAAAAAAATTAGGTGATAGTAAAAAAGAAGTTATTAAAACATGGTCACGTCGTTCGACGATTTTCCCTGAATTTATTTCTCATACATTTGCTGTTCATAATGGTAAAGAATTTATCCCCGTTTATGTAACAGAAGATATGGTTGGTCATAAATTAGGTGAATTCGTTCCAACCCGTAAATTTAGCGGACATGGTAATAATAAGAAGAAATAGTAACAAAAAAGGAGGGCTAAAATGGAAGCAAAAGCAATTGCTAGAGGACTTCGCATCTCGCCTCGGAAAACACGATTAGTTGTTGACTTAATAAGAGGTAAAAATGTTAAGGAAGCTGATATTATATTAACCAATTTAAATAAAGAAGCATCGAGGTTAACAAAAAAAGTTGTTGTATCAGCTGTAGCTAATGCCGAAAACAATCTTGGTTTAGATAAAGAAAATTTATATGTTAAAGAGGCTTTCGTGAACGAAGGAAAAACGTTAAAAAGATTTAGATATGGTTCAAGATCGCATATTGATCCGATAAAAAAAAGAACTAGTCATATTACCATTGTGGTAAGTGATAAAAATTAAGCAAAGGAGGAAACCTTGTGGGACAAAAAGTTAGTCCAATAGGACTTAGAATTGGTATTAATAAAACTTGGCAATCAAAATGGTATGCAGGAAATGATGATTTTGCTAAATTTTTAAATAATGATATTAAAATTCGTAAATTTTTATTTAAAAAATTAAAAAATGCTGCTGTTTCAAGTATTATTATTGAAAGAAATAGCAAGAAAACAGAAGTTATTATCAACACAGCTAAACCAGGAATTGTGATTGGTCATGGTGGTGATGAAATTGAAAAGATTAAGAAAGATTTAGTTAAATTAATTAAAGAAAATATTCAAATTTCTATTATGGAAATAAAAACTCCAGATTTAGATGCTAGTTTAGTAGCTGAAGGAATTGCTCATCAAATTGAAAATCGAGTATCATTTAGAGTTGCTCAAAAAAGAGCTATTAGAAACACTTTAAAGGCGGGAGCTAAGGGTGTTAAAACATCAATATCTGGACGTTTAGGTGGAGCTGATATGGCTAGAACTGAAGGATATACTGAAGGAAATCTACCATTACATACATTGCGAGCAGATATTGATTATGCTCATAAAGAAGCGGATACTACTTATGGAAAAATAGGTGTAAAAGTTTGGATTTATAAAGGAGAAATCCTTCCGAATAAGAAAAAGGGAGGTAATATAAATGGCGTTAATACCCAAAAAAACTAAATATCGTAAACCACATCGTTTGTCATATGAAGGTAAGGCAAGAGGAAATACTAAAGTTAATTTTGGTGAATATGGTTTAGTGGCTCTTCAAGGAGCTTGGCTTACTGGTCAACAAATTGAAGCTGCTCGTGTAGCGATGAATCGTTATATGAAACGCGGTGGAAAAGTATGGATTAATATTTTCCCACATTTATCATTAACTAAAATTCCGATTGAAACTCGTATGGGTAAGGGTAAAGGACAACCAGAAGTATGGGTGGCCGTTGTTAAAGAAGGTAAAGTTATGTTTGAAGTTGGTGGTGTAACTGAGGAAATTGCTAGAGAGGCTTTACGCTTAGCAATGCACAAATTACCAATTAAATGTAAGTTTGTTAAAAGGGAAGATGGTGAACAAGCGTGAAAAATAGCGAATTAAGAGAATTTTCTAATGAGGAATTAGTTAAAAAAATCGAGGATTCAAAAGAGGAATTATTTAATTTACGTTTTAGTCAAGCTACTGGAAGCCTTGAAAAACCTTCAAGAATAAGAGAATTAAGAAAATTAGTCGCTCGCGCTAAAACTATTTTGCGTGAACGTGAACTTAAGGAAGACTAGGAGGTATTATGGAAACGAAAAATAAACGTGAATTGATTGGTACAGTTGTAAGTGATAAATGTGATAAGACTATTACAGTTTTGATCGAAACTTCTAAAAAGGATTCATTGTATGGAAAAAGGGTAAAATATTCAAGTAAATTTACCGCCCATGATGAAGAAAATAAAGCTAAAAAAGGTGATAAAGTACGGATTGTTGAAACAAGACCGTTGTCAAAAACAAAACGTTATTACTTAGCAGAAATAGTAGAAAAAGCAGTTATACTGTAAAGCGAGGAGGTTAATGTATGATTCAACAAGAAAGCCGTTTAAAAGTTGCTGATAATTCCGGTGCAAGAATTGTATCTGTAATTCGTGTTCTTGGGGGAAGCACTGTTAAAACTGGTAATATTGGGGATATAATTGTTGCAACTGTTAAAAAAGCAGCACCTAACAGTGCAGTTCCTAAGGGTAAAGTTGTTATTGCTGTTGTTGTTAGAAGTAAGTTTGGTCTAAGAAGAGATGATGGTTCTTATATTAAATTTGATGATAATGCATGCATTATTATTAAGGGTAAGGATGACAAGAGTCCAGTAGGAACGCGTGTATTTGGACCAATAGCACGGGAACTCAGAGATAAAGATTTTATGAAAATTATATCACTTGCTAAAGAAGTGTTATAAATTAGTATTGGAGGGAAATCATGAACTTAAAAGAAGGAGATAAAGTTATTGTAATTGCCGGTAAAGATAAAGGCAAACAAGGTAAGATAGTTAAAACTTTAAGACAAGATAAGCGTATTATTGTTGAAGGTGTTAATTATGTTAAAAAGCATGTTAAAGGAGACGGTCAAAAGCCGGGAAGTATTACGGAAATGGAAGCTCCAATGCATGTTTCAAATGTTATGATAATGGATCCAAAAGCAAAGAAAAAATCAAGAATTGGTCATAGTACTGATAAATTAGGTAAAAAAATTAGAATTGCTAAAAAATCAAATGAAAGCATTGACTAATTGGAAGGAGGGAATTTATGAACCGCCTAAAACAAGAATATGAAAAAGAGATTATTCCCAGTTTGATTAAAAAGTATAATTATTCATCAAAAATGAGTGTACCTAAATTAAATAAAATTGTTGTTAATATTGGGGTTGGTGATGCTAGCAGTAATAGTAAACTATTAGATGCAGCTATGACTGATTTAGAAATTATTACGGGTCAAAAACCGGTTAGAACATTAGCTAAAAAAGCGATTGCTGGTTTTAAAATTCGTGAAGGTCAAGCGATTGGCTGTAAAGTTACTTTACGGGGTGAAAGTATGTATAACTTTTTAGATAAACTAATTAGTATTACATTACCTCGTTTAAGAGATTTTAGAGGTATTTCTAATAAATCATTTGATGGACGTGGGAATTATACATTAGGTTTAACTGAACAATTAATTTTCTCGGAAATAGAGTATGATAATGTTGTTAAAGTGCGTGGTATGGATGTTGTGATTGTGACAACATCCAATACTAATGAAGAAGCGTACGATCTCTTAAAAGGCTTCGGTATGCCGTTTAAGAAGTAATAAATTAGGAGGAAAATATGGCTAAAAAAAGTATGATTATAAAAGCTAGTCGCAAGCCAAAATTTAAAGTGCGGGAATATACAAGATGTCAAAGATGTGGAAGGCCACATTCAGTACTTAAAAAATATGGTATTTGCCGTATTTGTTTTAGAGAACTAGCTTATATGGGTCAAATACCAGGAATTAGAAAATCTAGTTGGTAAATCAGAAGGGAGGATTATATTATGACAGATCCAATCGCCGATATGCTTACGAGAATTCGTAACGCTAATCAAATGCGGTATAAAGAAGTTGAGGTGCCCGCTTCAACAATAAAATGTGAAATAGCAAGAATTTTAAAAGATGAGGGTTTTATAAATAGCTATAAGATTAAGAAAAATGAGCTTCAAGATGTAATTATTTTAAGTTTAAAATATGGTGAACATAAAGAACGCGTTATTACGGGACTTAAAAGAATTTCTAAGCCAGGATTAAGAGTATATGCTAAAGCTCACGAAGTTCCTAAGGTTTTAAATGGTTTAGGAATTGCTATTGTATCAACATCAAAGGGAATAATGACTGATAAAAGTGCTAGAAGTGAAACACTAGGTGGCGAAGTTTTAGCTTATATTTGGTAGGAAGGATGATAAAATGAGTCGTATTGGAAATAGAGTGTTACCAATACCAGATGGTGTTACGGTTACAGTAGATGGTAGTATGATAAAAGTATCAGGTCCTAAAGGAAAACTTTCTACTTTAATTAATGAAAACATTACTGCTGTAGTTAAAGATAATGAAATTTCATTTGCTAGAAAAAATGATACATTCAAAAATTTTCATGGCACAGCTAATGCCTTAGTTGCTAATATGATTAAGGGAGTAACAGATGGGTTTGAAAAAAAGTTAGAAGCTGTTGGTGTTGGATATCGATTTCAGCTAAAAGACAATAAACTAACTATTTTAGCAGGATATTCACATCCAGTGATTATAGAAATTCCATCGGAAATTACTGTTACTGTTCCAGCTAATAATGAGTTAGTTATTAATGGAATTGATAAATGTGTTGTAGGTGAATTTGCAGCAAATATTAGAAAAATTAGAAAACCGGAACCTTATAAGGGTAAAGGAATTCGTTATAGCGATGAAATTGTTCGTCGTAAAGAAGGTAAAAAAGCTTCTTAATAATATGTAAAGGAGAGTAATACTTATGATAAAAAAAGTATCTCGTAACGAAGTACGTAAAGCTAGACATGTTCGTGTGCGAAATAAGATTGTTGGAACAACTGATATTCCAAGATTAAATGTTTTTAGATCAAATAGTAATATTTTTGCACAAATAATTGATGATAGTACGCATGCTACTTTAATAAGTTGTTCATCAATTGATACTGAATTAAAACTTGATAATGGTGGTAACGCTTTAGCAGCAGTGCAAGTTGGTAAATTGTTGGCTCAAAGAGCTAAAAAAGCAAAAATAACAAAGGTAACCTTCGATAGAGGTGGTTATTTATATCATGGTCGTGTTAAAGCATTAGCCGAAGCTGCACGCGAAAATGGATTAGAATTTTAAAGGAGGGAATCATGATGGAAAGAAAAAGAAGAGAACCACGCCCAAAGTTATACGAAGAAGAAGTTATTAATATTAGTCGTGTTACAAAAGTAACCAAAGGTGGTCGTACTTTCCGTTTTTCTGCTACAGTTGCGGTAGGAGATAAAAAAGGTAGAGTAGGACTTGGAACTGGTAAGGCTAACGAAGTTCCGGACGCTATTAAAAAGGCTGTTGGGGCGGCTACTAAAAATGTTATTGATATAGCACTTGTTGATAATAGAACTATTCCCCATGAAGCGATTGGTGTTAGAAGTGCTAGTCGAGTTATGTTAAAGCCTGCTTCTAAAGGCACAGGTGTAAAAGCCGGCGGACCAGTTCGTTGTGTACTAGAATTAGCAGGTATTAAAGATATTTTATCTAAATCACTTGGTTCTAACACTAAAATAAATACAGCTTATGCTACTTTAGAGGCACTTAAATCACAAAGGACGGTTGAACAAATTGCTATTTTACGTGGTAAAAAGGTTGAGGAAATATTATGAAGTTATATAATTTAATGCCTAATGGTGGGGCGACTAAGGTTCGTAAGAGAGTTGGTCGTGGGCCAGGTAGTGGTAGTGGTAAGACTTGTGGTAGTGGTGAAAATGGTCAAAACTCTAGAAGTGGTGGTGGAGTAAGACCCGGTTTTGAAGGTGGACAAATTGAGTTATTCCGTCGTCTTCCTAAAAGAGGTTTTTCGAATGCACCATTTAAAACAGTTTATGCAGTAATTAATTTAAGTGATTTAGATAAATTTGATGATGGAGCAGTGGTTACTCCAGAAATTTTAAAAGAAATGGGTTTAGTTAAGCAACAACTTAATGGTATTAAAGTATTAGGTAATGGAACTTTAAGTAAAAAATTAACTGTTAAGGCACATAAATTTTCTTTAGTAGCTAAGGAACAAATAGAAAAATTAGGTGGAAAAGCCGAGGTGATTTAATTGTTTACTAACATTAAACAATTATTTAATCCTAAAAATAAAGATTTACAAAAGAAATTATTATTTACATTAGTTGTTTTGTTTATTTTTAAATTAGGTACTACGATAATTGTTCCTGGTATTGATAAAAGTGCTTTAGGCGATAATTTAGGTTTTTTAGGTCTTATTAATGCTATGGGTGGAGGCGCGATGGAGAGATTTTCAATTTTCGCCTTAGGAGTAATGCCTTACATTACAGCCTCAATTGCTATTCAGTTATTACAAATGGATATTATTCCCTATTTATCGGATTTAGCAAAACAGGGTCAAGCAGGAAAAACTAAATTAAATCAGATAACACGAGTTGTTGGTATTGCTTTAGCGTTTGTTCAAGGATATATGTTTTCTTTGGCTTTTGTGCAAGGTGCTAGTCCGATGGAATATATGCAAATAGCGCTTATTTTAACAGCTGGTACAGCTTTACTTTTATGGATGGGTGATCAGATAACTCAAAAAGGAATTGGTAATGGTATTTCGCTTATTATTATGGCGGGTATTATCGCTTCCTTACCAAGTATGTTTAAAGATGCTTATCTGACTTTAATTACAACGGGTAGTACACAAGATTTATTTTTAGGAATTACCATGTTTAGTATTTTTGTTTTAATTTATTTAGCAATTATTGTTGGAATTATTTATGTGCAATGTGCTGATAGAAGAATTCCTATTCAATATGCTAATAAGTCATCAAAATCAGGTGGTAAGCAAAGTTATATACCTTTTAAACTTAATTCGGCGGGGGTTATTCCAGTTATCTTTGCATCAGCTTTGATTTCAATACCGTCGATACTGGCTTCTTTTACAAAAAGTGAAGGTATTCAATTATTTGTTTCTAAATGGTTATCATTTACATCAGGAACAGGGTTTGCTCTGTATATATTATTAATTATTGGTTTTTGTTATTTTTATACATTTATTCAGTTAAAGCCGAAGGAATTGTCAGAAAATTTACAAAAAAATGGTGGTTATATACCGGGAATTAGACCGGGTATAGAAACAATTGATTATGTCAATAAAGTAATTAAAAGAATTACTTTTGTAGGTGCTATTTTCTTAGCTATAATTGCTGCTTTACCTATTTTATTTGGCTGGATTTCTAATTTACCAACAAGTGTTAGTATTGGAGGAACAGGAATATTAATTGTAGTTGGAGTGGCATTGGAAACGTATAAACAATTAGAAAGTCAGTTAGTTAGTAGGAATTATACGCGAGGTAGAAGATGAAAAATATTATTTTAATCGCTGCCCCAGCAGCTGGTAAAGGTACGCAAGCTAAATTATTACAACAAAAATATGCTTTTGCGCATATTTCAATTGGTGATTTAATTCGATCTAGTTTAACTGATGATAATGATTTTAGTAAAAAGTTAAAAGAAAAAATGCAAAAGGGTGAGTTAATTGATGATAATCTTATATTCAAATTGTTAACAGCACGTTTGGCTTTATCTGATTGTAGCCAAGGATATATTTTAGATGGTTTTCCACGAAATGTTAATCAAGCAATAATGTATGATAAAATGTTATTAGATAATCATAAGAATATTGGTCATGTTATTTTGTTAGATGTAGCTAAAGACGTGGTAAAAAATCGTGTTCTTGGTCGTCAAACTTGTCCTAGTTGTGGAAATATTTATAATAAATTCAATGAAAACAAACCAAAAACGGATAATGTATGTGATAATTGTCATATAGCATTAACAAGCAGAGATGATGATAATAGTGATACGTTTGAAAAAAGATATCAAACATATTTGAATGAAACAATGCCTATTATAAATTATTATCAGTCTAAAGGTGCTTTGAAAATTATTGATGGTAGTATTTCTCAGGATTATACATTTAGAGAAATTGAAAAGATTGTAAGTGAGGATAAAGATGATTAATGTTAAATCAACTCGTGAAATTGAGCTTTTAGAAAAAGCAGGGTCAATTGTTGGTAAAACACATATTTATTTACAATCATTTCTAAAACCGGGAATTACTACTAAAAAGTTAGACCAGTTAGCATATGATTTTATTTTAAGCAAAGGGGCAACGCCATCTTTTAAAAATTATAATGGATTTCCGGCATCTATTTGTACGTCGGTAAATGATGAAGTAGTTCATGGTATTCCTAGTAATTATAAATTAAAAAATGGTGATATTATTTCAATTGATATAGGTGCTTGTTATAAAGGCTATCACGGAGATTCGGCTTGGACTTATCCTGTGGGAACTATTAGTGATAGTAAACAATATTTGTTAGAACATACAAGAGAGGCTTTATTTACAGGTCTTTCAGTTATTAGGGAAGGTGTTCATGTAGGTGACATCGGATATGCTATTGAGACTTATGCTAAAAGATATAAGTTGGGTGTTGTAAAGGAATTAGTTGGTCATGGGGTTGGTACTAGTATTCATGAGAAACCGGATGTTCCTAATTATGGAATGTGTGGGACGGGGCCAATTTTAAAAGCGGGGATGGTAATTGCTGTTGAACCTATGTTAAACATGGGAACTTCAGATATCTTTATTAAAGATGATGATTGGACAATTATAACAGCTGATAGTAAGCCTTCCGCGCATTTTGAACACACGTTAGTTGTAATGAAAGATGGATATAAAATCTTAACAAAGAGGTGAAATATGACTAAAGAAGATATGATTGAGACTGAAGGTAAAGTTATCGAAGTTTTACCAAGTGGTGAATTTAAGGTGAAACTAGAAAACGGATATATTGTTATTGCTCACGTTTCTGGTAAAATCCGAATGAATTATATTCGCATTTTACCAGGTGATACGGTCACGCTAGAAATATCAGCATATGATTTAACACGTGGGCGAATAACTTATAGGAGGAGTTAATATGAAAAGAAGAGCATCAGTAAAAAAAATGTGTGATGATTGTAAGGTTGTTAAGCGTAAGGGAATTATATATGTTATATGTAAAAACCCGAAGCATAAACAAAGACAAGGTTAAATAGGAGGTGTTTTATGGCACGTATTAAAGGTGTAGATATACCGAATAATAAGCGAATTGAAATAGCATTGACTTATATTTATGGTATTGGGAAAAAATTATCAAAACAAATATTAAAAAATGCAGAAGTAGATTTTAATAAGAAGTCGAGTGAATTATCTGACGACGAGTTAAGTCGTATTCGTGAACAAGTAAATAATAATGTTACGGAAGGTGATTTGCGTCGGGAAGTAAATATGAATATTAAAACTAAAATGGAAATAAATTCATATGAAGGTTCTCGTCATAAGAAGGGTTTACCAGTAAGAGGGCAAAAAACTAGAAGCAATGCTAGAACTCGTAAAGGTAAGCCAAAGACAGTAGCTAATAAGAAAAAGTGATAGGAGGTTATATAAATGGCTTATAAACCAAGAAAACGTAAGGTTAAAAAGAATGTACCCCAAGGGAATGCTTATATACATTCAACATTTAATAATACAATTGTGACTATTAGTGATAAACAAGGCAATGCTATTAGTTGGGCTTCAGCGGGAACATTAGGTTTTAAAGGTAGCAAAAAGTCAACGCCTTTTGCGGCTGGAATGTGTGCAGAGGCAGCAGGTAAGGCAGCTATTGATATGGGAATGAGAACGGTAGAAGTGTTTGCGAAGGGATTAGGATCAGGACGTGAGACTGCTATTCGTTCATTGCAAACTGCGGGGTTAGAGGTTGCAGCTATAACGGATGTTACACCAATACCACATAACGGATGTCGTCCACCAAAACGACCACGTGGATAAAAGAAAAGGAGTGTGGAACAGTGTTAAATTTTGAGAAACCAACATATAAAATAACAGAGTATATTGAAAATAATAATTTTGGGAAATTTGAATTGGAGCCTTTGGAAAGAGGTTTTGGGACAACGCTAGGAAATGCTTTAAGAAGAGTTATGATTTCTTCAATGCCTGGTAGTGCAATTGTTGCAGTTAAAATTGATGGTATTATGCATGAATTTCAAACAATTGAGGGAATTGTGGAGGATGTAACGGCAATTGTTCTTAATTTAAAAAGTATTGTTGTTAGAAATCATTCTGATGAAATTAAAACACTTCATTTATCGGTAAGTGGTGAAAAAACGGTAACAGCAGCAGATATTGAAAAAAATGCTGATATTGAAATTATTAATCCTAGTCAAGTTATTGCTACATTGTCACAAGGTGGTAAATTAGAGATGGAATTAATAGTTGCTAATGGTAGAGGATATGTACCTTCAAACGATAATAAGGTATATATTGAAAATGATAAGATTGGATATATTGCTATTGATGCATTGTATTCACCAATTGAACGTGTTAGTTATGAAGTTGATAGTTCTAGAGTTGGTCAAGATGCTAGTTATGATAAGTTAATTATGAATGTTTATACAGATGGTTCGATAAGACCAGAGGAGTCAATGGCCTTAGCTTCAAAAATTTTAATTGAGCATTTGAATATTATTACTAATTTAAGTGAAATATCTGATATGACAGGTATTATTAATGCTAAAAAGGAAGATAGTAAGCTTAAGAAGTTAGAAAGACCGATTGATGATTTAGATTTTTCTGTTCGAGCTTATAATTGTTTGAAAAGAGCTAATATTAATACTTTAGGAGATTTAACTCAAAAATCAGAATTAGAAATGATGAAAATTCGTAATTTAGGTAAAAAGTCATTAAAGGAAGTAATTGACAAAATAAAAGATATGGGACTTAGATTCCGTGATGAAGATTAACAGGTAGGAGGAATAGTATGGCTTACAGAAAATTAGGAAGAGATAATCAACATCGAAGAAGTATGCTTGCCAATTTAACTAAAGCAGTTATTATGAATGAGAAAATTGAAACAACTCAAACACGGGCTAAGGAAGTTCGTAAATTTGTTGATAAAATGATTACATATGGTAAGGATGGCTCATTAGTTGCTAGAAGAAAGGCGCTGGCTTTTCTTCATAATGATAATGAGGTTGTTAAAAAAATCTTTAATGACTTGGCGGTTAGATATGATAAGCGTAATGGTGGTTATACAAGAATTTTAAAATTAAATGAGCGTCGTGGTGATGATGCTTTAATGGTTATTTTAGAATTAGTTGAAGGAGATAGTAATTAATCTTCTTTTTTTATTTGTATTGAAATTAGGATAAATAAAGTATATAATAAGATTATAGGATGTGATGATATGAAGGCATTAATTACAGGTGCTAGTTCGGGAATAGGTGCTGATATGGCACGAGTTATGAGTAGTAGGGGTTATGATCTTATTTTGGTTGCTAGAAGAAAATCAAGGTTAGATAAATTAAAAAAGGAACTAAAAACAAAGGTTAAAGTTATTGATATGGATATTTCTAGCACATTTAATTGTATGAAATTATATAATCAAGTGAAAGATGAGAAGATTGATGTTATTATTAATAATGCTGGTTTTGGTGTCTTTGGGGAATTTACAGAAACTAATTTAAATCAGGAACTTGATATGATTGATTTAAATATAAAAACTGTTCATACTTTAACCAAATTATTTGTTAAGGATTTTAAGGAAAGAGGTACGGGATATATTTTGAATGTAGCATCTTCAGCGGCTTTTTTACCGGGACCGTTGATGGCTAGTTATTATGCTTCTAAAGCTTATGTTTTAAGATTAACGGAAGCTGTTTTTAAGGAGCTTAAAAAAGATAATTCTCGGGTTTATATTGGCGTTTTATGCCCAGGACCAACGGAAACAGAATTTAATAAGATAGCAAATGTTGAATTTAGTTTGAAATCTTTAAATAGTTATGATGTAGCGCAGTATGCTATTAAAAAAATGTTTGCTAAAAAGTTAGTGATTATTCCCGGTTTAGTTATGAAAATAGGCGTTTTTTTGACAAATTTTATTCCACGTTTTATTAAATTAGATATTGCATATCAGTTACAAAAAAGGAAGTTTATTAAATGATAAAGTATATTGATAAGAATAGTACTAATATTGCATCTTCGGTTATTATTGGTGAAGGAACGACTATTTATCCTCATGTAATGTTGGAAGGCAATTGTGTTATTGGTAAAAATTGTGTTATTCATTTTGGTACTTATATAAAAGACAGTGTGATTTTAGATAATACAATTATTTATAATTCTTTTATTATTGGTAGTAAGATAGGAACTAATAGTATAATTGGCCCATATGCACATATAAGGGAAAATAATGTTATAAAAAATGATGTTAAGATTGGATCATTTGTTGAGTTAAAGAATAGTTGTGTTGATGAAAATACGGTTATTCCACATTTAGCATATGTTGGTGATGCAATAGTTGGTAAAAATGTTAATATTAGCTGTGGTGTTATAGCGGCTAATTATGATGGTAAAAACAAATATGAAACAAAAATTAATGATGATGCTTTTATTGGCTCAAATGTAACTTTAATTGCTCCAATTGTTATTAATAAAAAGGCTTTTGTAGCGGCTGGTTCAACAATTAATCAAGATGTTCCTTATGATAATTTTGCAATTGCGCGACAAGGACAAATTAATAAGAAAAAAAGAGAAGATTAGGATAATCTGTTTTTTTAAGGGTGAAATGCAAAGTTAAATTGACCATTTCTCTTTTATAATGTATAATAACGATTGTGAACGAGTTAATGGACCAAAAAAGCATCAAAAATCAATAAAATAGGAGTCTGTAAATAAATCTGTGTAAATAAAACCTTTCCATGATAAAATATATAG
>JAVWOV010000023.1:0-13895 GCA_036636255.1 Bacilli bacterium | reverse complement strand
AATATGTATGCTAATAACGGAGTTGTTATTAACTAGTAAGCTAAAGGTTCATTACCAATTATATTTCACAAAATATAATTAAATGAAAGGTGATAGTGTCTATGACAAATTCTTTATTTATCGGTGTTGATATCTCTTTACAATCTAATCAAATTTGTGTTTTAGCTGAAATAGGTTCAATTGATTATTTCAAACACAATTATAATTTAGCTAAATATGTAGGACTTTACTGGAATAGAAGTCAATCAGGTAAATTTGAATACTCACTCTCTAATGAACTAAATTTGCTAACAGCAAATTAATATTTGGCTTTTGCTAAACAATCTTTTAGTATACAACAATTTATTTGATATAGCAGAAATTATATACTAAAACTGCTAAAGATCATCTTGACATATTAACAGATGTCTTATTATTGTTTGTTTTTTTTAAGTAAATCTATTAGTTCTTTTATTTCTTTTTGTTTACTTTCCTTTAATGTTTTATCGATCAAAAGTTTTTGTAAAAGCTCTATTGTTTTTTTACTTTGTGGTAATAAGTATCCTGATTCACGCATTAATTCCTGTGCCATAATTTTATTTGATAATTCTATAGCTTTAAATAATTTTTTTGAATTATTTTTTTCTTCTTTTTTTATCATGTTATTTGCTATTTTTTGGTTACTAATTTTAGAAATGGCTATTTTTCTTAATTGATAACATATTTTTGCGTCTTTTTCTTGTTGCTCCGGATATTTATATGGCACCATTGAAATTGCACATGATCTACATGCTTGAGCACATATTCCACAACCTATGCATTTTTTATTATCTATTTGTCCATTCTCGGTATCAGTAGCACCTGTAGGGCAAACATATAAACATAAGCAATCTTTAGTACATAATTTTATATTTCTTACTGCTCTTTTTTCCACATTAATCAATTCCCTTCTATATAATTTCATTAATTTTTTCGTTTGGTACTTTACATATCGGGCATATTTCTGGTTTTACATCTCCAATATAAATAAAACCACATATTTCACAAACAAAAACTTTTGTATTTTCTAGAAATTGATCACCTTGAGATTTATAACGATCGATTAAACTGTTCATTAACATTGTAACTTTTTCACTCCAGGTTAGAGCTCGCTTTGCACCGCGATCATTTGTTTTTTCTGCTTCCTGCTTAGCTTCTATATATAATTCATACATTTCTTTTTGTATATTTTTTTTTATGTCATCTATATCCCCATCTTCTTTAGGACTTTTTTCAGCATAATATTGCGCTAAGGAAAGAAATATTTTTTCTTCTTGTTCATTATATTGTTTTTCACAACCATTGGCTAAATTTAAAAATAATGATTCTAATTCTCCATAACTTAAATTTTTTTGTTCCATTTTTTTCTCCTTATACATCATTGATTTCTTTATAATATTTGCTTTATTTTTAATATACATTGTTTATTTATGTTGTTTTTATATAAATAAAGCTGTTATTTTATTCTTTATCTATTTTAAAGACAACTTGATATACATTATCTAAATCATATTCCTCGGTATCTATTACAAATCCATATTGCTCAATTTTCTTAGCACACATTCTTATTTCTTCAATAACTTTTCTTATATTAATGTTTTTTGTTGGTACATTGACTGATGGTCTAAGTGGAATTAATTCTGAATTTGCTTCTTTAACAAATACTTGATTTTGATTTGTATTAATAATTGGTTCTACAGGGGTTACTGGATTAAAATTAAAATTAGCTTGAACGGGAGTTGTTGGGGTTTGAAAATCCATATTAACAGCCGTTTCTTCTAGGTTTTCAATGAATTCATTATTAAAGTTATTTGATTGATTACTGTTTAACTGATTGTCAGTGTTTATTTTATCAACCTTTGGTTGATCATTTGAACTATTATTTGTTACGTCAATGGGAGTTATATTAAAAATATCATTAAGTTGATTTTGTTGCTGTGTTTTTTCTTCATCAATATTTTTTTCTTGATCTAAATCAAAGAATTGTATCGGTTGTAGTTCTTGCTCTGTCAAATTGTTTACTGATTGATTGTAAATAGCCCCACCATTATCTGGTCCTTGTGACTCTATTATTGGTGAAATATTATTGTTATATTCTTGAGGTGTTTGGACCATATTATTAAAATAACCCATTGGTTGTTGTAGTACTCCTGTTGATTCTTCAATCATATTATTTTTTATTTGTGGTATTTCACTTATTTGATTTTGTATTGGCTCTAAAGGAATATTATCTTCCGGTATTATTTTATTAGCTTTTTCTATTAAACGATTTAATTCATCAGGTGATGGTGATGGTATTTGTTGATTAAAATTTATTGTTTCGGGTGAAGGATTTATTGCTTGCGAATTAACATTAGCCCTTATTTTATCATTGTTTTGCGGACCTTGATTAAAGTTTTTATCATCATCAGGGGTAAACGTTTGATAATTAGATATTTCCGTTTCAATTGGTGCAATATTTGGAATGTTAAAATCATTATTATTCTGATTGTTTTTTAATGTATTTATTTGATTCATATGATTTTCCTTCCTAGTTTCTGGTTGTATTATATTTGTTGAATATGTTAATAATTTACTAATTTCTTCATCTGTTCTTCGTACCGTTAAACGTTCACTGATAATCCTATTTAGCATTTGTTTTTGTTCATTTTTATTGACAATTTTTAATAATGACCTTGCATGACGTTCCGATATTTTATTTTCTAACAAGGAATTTTGAACATTTTCATCTAAATTTAGTAATCTTAATTTATTGGCAATGGTTGATTGATTTTTACCTAGTTTTATGGCTAAAGCTTCTTGTGTTAAATAACCCATATCTAATATTTTTTTATACGAAATTGCTTCTTCTATTGGTGTTAAATCTTGTCTTTGAACATTTTCAATTAATGCCAATTCGGCACAACTATTATCATCTAAATTTACAACAATTGCTGGTATTGTTTGCTTACCCGCTAAAACACTGGCCTTATATCTTCTTTCCCCAGCTACTATTTCGTATTTATTTCCGATTGGTCTTACCGTTATTGGTTGAATTACGCCATGTTCTTTGATTGAATTAGTTAATTCTGATAATGCCGTTTCATTAAATCTTATTCTTGGTTGAAATCTGTTTGGTAATATATCATTAACATTTAAATTCAAAATTTGCTTTGCATCTTCCATTATACCCGACTCCTTTTATTCTATTTATATAATACTATAGTGTAGAGAATATTGCAATAACTTTTGGGAAATATTTAAAAAAAGAAGTCTTCTAGAACTTCTTATAACGGTGTTTTTTTTATCTCATTAAATTTACGAGGATATTTTAATGAATTACTTGCAATTTTTTGGATTTTTAATAAGGTTCTTTTACTTTGTTCAATTGGTAAATAAAATTCTAAAATTTGTTTTTTTTCAGAATTTAGTTTTTTCAAAACGTTGTTTAACCCTTTTATTTCCTGGGAAATATCACTTTTCATTGGTATAAAATATCCGTCAACTTTTACCAATGGTAGACAATACTCTGACAAAATATTTAATGGTGCTACCGCTCTTGCTGTTACTATATCGAATTTTTCTCTTTCTTTTAAAGCAAATTCTTCGGCGCGGCTATGTAAAGCTACAATATCCTTTAATTCTAATTTTTTTATTACCGTTGTCAAAAATATAATACGTTTTTTTAATGAATCTATCATCGTTATATGTATTTCGGGAAATAATATTTTTAAAACAATACCAGGAAATCCAGCTCCTGATCCAATATCACATAAATTTTCTATTTTATTTAGTGTTATTATTTTGTTAATAGTAGCACTATCATAAAAATGTTTTAGATAAACATCTTCTTTTTTTATTATTGTTGTTAAATTAATTTTTTCGTTCCATTCTATTAATAAATTATAATATGTTGTTAATTGTTTCAATTGAAATTCTGATATTTCAATTGAAATTTTTTTTAATTCTTCTATAAATTGTTTTTCACTCATTTTGACCTTTCTTTAAATATATCATTAATAACGATATATCTGTTGGATTTACACCGCTTATTCTTAATGCTTGTCCTATTGATGATGGTCTTATTTCCTTTAATTTTTGACGTGCTTCACTAGCTATATTATTAATATTATCATAATTAATATTGTTAGGTATTTTTTTGTTTTCTAATTTTATAATTTTTTCTGCTTCTTTTTGAGCTTTAATTATATATCCTTCATATTTAACAAATATTTCTACTTGTTCAATAATATATTGATTAAAATTTATTGGAACTATTTCATTCATCAGTTTTAAATTCATTTCAGGTCTTTTTAATAATTCGTATAATCTTATACTATCTTTTATTGTTGATGAGTTATTTTTTGATAAAAATTCATTTATTTTTTTAGTAGGATTAATTCGTTCTTTTTGTAAAAATTGTATTAATTCTTTAATTTGTTCCTTTTTTAATAATAGTTTATCATATTGCTTTTTTTCTATTAATCCTATTTTATAACCTTTTTCCCTTAATCTTAAATCGGCATTATCATGTCTTAATAATAGCCGATATTCAGCTCGTGATGTTAATAAGCGATATGGGTCTATTATTCCTTTGGTAATTAAATCATCAATTAATACACCTATATAAGCATCGCTTCTTTTTAAAATTAATGGTTCTTGTTTTTCTAATTTTAAACTCGCATTAATTCCTGCTATTAATCCTTGACAAGCAGCTTCTTCATAACCACTTGTCCCATTAATTTGTCCGGCTGTATATAAATTTTCAATTAATTTTGTTTCAAGACTCTGTTTTAAAATCGTTGGATATATTGCGTCATATTCTATTGCATAAGCATTCTTTATTATTTTAGCATTTTCAAGTCCTACTATACTTTTAACCATTTGTTCTTGAATATCAACTGGCATACTTGTGGAAAAACCTTGAACATAAATATCATCATAAAATAAACTTTCTGGTTCTAAAAATATTTGATGTCTTTCTTTATCACTAAAACGAATTACTTTATCCTCAATTGATGGACAATAACGTGGTCCGATACTTTTAATATCTGATAATCCTCCATACATACTAGATTTTTTAATATTATCTTTGATTATTTGATGAGTTTTTTTATTTGTATATGTTAAATGACATGGTATTTGTTTTTCTATATCATAATTAGCATTATAATCAAAACTAAATGTATGATAAACATTATCCCCTTTTTCTTCTTGTAACATTTTAAAATCGATGCTTTTTTTGTCTATTCGTGGAGGGGTTCCTGTTTTTAATCTAATTATTTTGAATCCTAGTTTCTTTAAGCAATCACTTAAATCTTTACTTGTTTTTTCTCCATGTGGTCCACTTTCTGTTCTTGTATTTCCTAATAATATATTTGATTTCATATATGTTCCAGTTGTTAATATTACAGCAAGACATTTTATTTCTTTATTTGAATCAATAATTACTCCTTCTATTTTATTATTATTAACAATTAAGTTTATAACCGTTGTTTCCATTAGGTCTAAGTTTTTTTGATGCTCTAATAATTTTATCATTTCTTTTGGATAAGTTATTTTATCAGCTTGAGCTCTTAAGGCTTTGACGGCTGGTCCCTTTTTATAATTTAGCATTTTCATTTGTAATTGCGCTTTGTCAGCTACTTTACCCATTTGCCCCCCTAATGCATCAATTTCGCGAACAACTATTCCTTTTGCGCTTCCTCCTATTGACGGATTACATGGCATATCAGCAATATTTTTTTTATTTGTGGTTATTAATAATGTTTTATGATTTTTTTTAGCGCATGCTAATGCTGCTTCGCATCCGGCATGACCTCCACCTACAACAATTATTTCGTATTCCATTTTCTACACTTCCTTTATTTTCCTAAACAAAATTGACTAAATAATTGATTTATTAATTCATCTTCATATGTTTGCCCAATTATTTTACCTAATAGATCCCATATTTGTTTAATATCAATTTCAATTATATCTGTCGGTACGTTATCTGATATTGCTTGATTTATATCTTCTATTTTTAATATACATTGTTTTAATATAGCAATATTTCTTGATCCTGTTAAATAATTTATATCATCAGTTATTATTTTTTCTAAATTAAATATTTCTTTTATTTTACTTTTTAATTCATCTATTCCTTTATTTTCTTTAATACTTATTTTAATGTAATCACTTTTTAATTTTTTTAAGTCCAATTTGTTTTCTAAATCAGTTTTATTGATTACGATGATGTGATTTTTTGTTTTTAATTTTTCAATAATCTTAATTTCTTCTTCTTTAAGTTTTTCATTATTATTTAATAAATATAAAATCAATTGAGATTTGTCAATTAAATCTAGACTTTTTTGTACTCCAATACTTTCTACTTTATTATTAGTTTTTCTAATCCCCGCAGTATCAATAAAATTAAATAGCACCCCTTCTATAATTAGAGTTCCTTCTACACAATCTCTTGTTGTTCCAGCAATATCAGTAACAATTGCTTTTTTTTCATTAATTAAATTATTTAAAAGACTACTTTTACCAACATTAGGCTTTCCTATAATTGAAACAGTTATTCCTTCTTTTATTATTTTTCCATTAATGCTCTCTCTTAAAATTTTATCTAATTTTAATTTTATATTATTTATATTGTTTTTTAATTTATCATTTGTTATTAATTCAATATCGTTATATTCTGGATAGTCTATATTTACTTCTATATTTGCTAAAATTTCTAGAATGTTTTTTCTTAAATCTTTTATTAATTTTGATGAACAGCCTTTTAATTCATTTATTGCTAAAGCTCTAGCTTGTTGTGTTTTTGAATTTATTAAATTCATTACTCCTTCAGCTTGTGTTAAATCAATTCTTCCATTTAAAAATGCTCTTTTGGTAAACTCGCCTGGTTCAGCTAAACGGCAATTATTTGTTAATAATATTTCTAATATTTTAGTGGTTGTTGCTATTCCTCCATGAGTATTAATTTCTACTACATTTTCTCTTGTAAATGTTTTTGGTGCTAGCATAATAGACACTAAAACTTCATCAATTATTTTATTATCATTAATTATATATCCATAATGAATAGTATGAGTTTTAACTTCTTTTAAATTTGTTCCCTTAAATATTTTGTTTACGTTTTCAATTGCATCTTTACCGCTTACACGAATAATTGATATTGCTCCTATTCCTAAAGCAGTGGAAATTGCTGTAATAGTATCATTCACGATTTGTTCCTCCTTTTTTACTTATCACAATTGAATAAAAAAAGACATTAGTCTCCTAGTATAATGTGATTATAGATATTTAATCATATTATTTCTTTATTATTTAGATTTTATTGTGAGATATCTATAAACTCATTTTATTATAATATTTGTAAATATTATAGTGGTTTTATCTGTCTCCTTGATCATTTGGATATTTTTTAAGACTAAAGCCTCACTTTACAAATGGATATTAATAAAAAAGGTGATGTTATTATTCGCTCTATCAAATTTACTAATTCTAAAGAAGGTTTTTCTAAATTACTTGATAGTATTACTACTTCTAAAACTCAAGTAATTGGTATTTTAAATAAAGTTTTTCCTGAATACAAGAAGGCTTTGTTAGAAACTTTTGGTGTAACTTTTAAACAAGTACTCATTAATTGTCCTACACCTGATGATATTCCTAAAATTAATCTTATCAAATTATCTAACTTGCTATTTAAACATTCTAGGATCATTTGAGCAGAACTTAAAGGAGTTAGCAAAAAATTCTTTTGGTGTTAAATTTATAAATGAAGCTTTTGCAGGTATTGATCCTACTCAAAATAAGTCAGGTAATAAGTTATCTACTAATGAGAATACTTCTAAAAGGGATTCTCCTTATCTTAGACATGTATTTATATTGAAGTTCTGGTTGCTATGTCCAATGATTTTATATTAAGAGCTTATTATGACAAAAAGATTTCAGAAGGTAAGCATCACTATGTTGCACTAGCTGAAATATCTCGTAAATTATTAACTATCATCTACTATATTCTTAAGGAAAATAGAGACTATATTAATTACGATGATACTCATAATTAACCACTATAAATTTTACACCTTTAGGTGTTTTGTGTCGTGGAATAATTTAATAAAAATACATTTTCATACTATTTCATAAATTTTTATTATTTTTCTCTTGGCACATTATAATTGGTCTTTATATTTTATAATGATATATCTATTTGGTGTTTCTCCTATGCTTTCTGTAGTTAAATCAGAAAATTTATTAATAACATTATGAACTAATCTTCTTTCATAAGATGTCATTGGGTCTAATTTAACATCAAGTTTAGTTTTTATAATTTCTTCTGCTATTTTTTTAATTGTCATTTCAATATTTCTATTTTTATTTACTTTATAGTTTGCTGAATCTAAAATAATTTTTAATTTTAATCCCGTTTGATTATGTATTGATTGACGTAATAATATTTGCATAGCATCTAAATTTTTTCCTTCTTTTCCAATTAATATAGCGCTATTATCTGTTATTAATCTTACATTACATATATCTTTGTCTTCGTTTATCTCAACGGTTATTTGAATTTTCATTAATTCAGCTATTTTTTGAAAATATTCTTTAATAAAATTATATATTTCTTTTTTTACAACTACATCAACAAAGTATTTTTTTGGACTAAATAATTTAGTTTCTATTTCTTTTGGAATAATATAAATATCTTTGTTTTTAATATTTTCTTGTAATAAGAATTTATTAATTATTTCTGATTCGTTTTTACCTTTTAAATTATAAACTTTCAGCATTTTTCTTTCTCCTTTTGACAATTAAATTTTGAATAATAGTAAATGTACTATTAACTATCCAATAAATTGCAATTCCGGTTGAAATAGTAAATGATGCTATTGATATGAAGATGGTCATCATGTTCATCATTAATTTCATTTGTTTTTCTTGTTCTGCTGTTCCGGTTGAAGCTCCATTTAATTTAAATGATAAATATGTAGCTCCTATAACCAATATAACAATTATTAAATATTGATAATGTCCACCACTTATTCCTATCCACGGACTAGTACCTAATTGAAAACCTATAAAAGTTTCTTCAAAAACAGCAGGTAATCTATTTAGTGATTCATAAAATGCAAAAAAAAGTGGAATTTGAATTATAGCAAATAAGCAGCCTGATACGGGACTTATTTTATATTTTTTATATATCATCATCATATCTTGGGCTTTTTGTTGATTGTGTTGTTGATCGTTTTTACCACGATATTTTTTTTCTAATTTATCTAATTCTGGTTTTGCTGCTTTCATATTTTCTGATTGTAAAGCTGTTTTTTTAGTTATTGGTAATAAAATAATTCTAATTAATAATGTTATTATTATTATTGCTAATCCATAATTTTTAACAAATGTTCCTAATTGGATTATTATCCATGCTAATGGTTTTACAAAGATTGTTGTCCATATTCCTTCATAACCACCATCTAATATTTTCATATCATCACATTGTGGTAATTCATTAATTTTGTAATCACTTTTTTTATATAATTTTATCACATCTTTTTGAACTGGTTGACATAAGATGTTTTCTGTTAACCTTTGACCAGTTAATTCATTTATAACCGGTTTATTTTCATTATCTTTTAAAAATTTTGTACAACCTGTTAATGTGATGATTAAAACTAAAATCAAACCTATTTTGATAATTTTTTTATGCATTGTTTTTCTCCTTTATTATTTTTAATTTTTTTAAATTTTTTAATAATTCGTCTTCTTTTTCAATAAATGATTGAGTTAAAATTCCTTTTTTTACTATTATAATACAATTAAATCCATTCTTATAATTTTTTTTATCGATTATATTTTTTAATTGTCGTTTTATTTTATTTCTAGCAACAGCATTACCAATTTTTTTACCTACTGAAAAGCCAAAATAATATGTTTCATCTTTTATTTTTTCAAGATAAATGATATAATTTTTACTTTTAAATGCTTTTTTAGTATTAATAATTCGATTAAAATCAGTATTTTTTTTTAATATATTTATTTTTTTCATTATCCTCATCCTTTATTAAAAAAACATCACGTTTGGTGATGATATTTAATGTGATAATACTTTACGTCCTTTTTTTCTTCTTCTTGCTATGATATTAGTTTTCATACGAGCAAAGAAACCATGTTTTTTGCTTTTTTTTCGATTATTTGGTTGAAAAGTTCTCTTCATTATTAAACACCTCCTGAATTTAATTTAATCAGCTGAAATAATTATATATATATTTATAATATTTGTCAAATATTTTAATACTTTTTTTTAATTTTTTTTTAATTTCTTCCTTTATATTAAATAATATGATAATTTAAGTTTCCCACTTTTATGTGGAAAACTTTATTTATTTATTTATTTTTTATGTTTTTTCCACATAATTACACTTTTAACCTTTTAATTTATTTAAAAATGATGTAAAATATAAATATATGAATGAAATGAATATTAAGTAAAATTAATTAGAAAGGAATCTAAATGGAAATTTATTATCGTATTTAGATTATATGTGATTTATGGATACAAATACAATATGGAAACAGTTTCTTAATAAAATTCAAGAAATATTATCACCTATGTTATATGAAACTTGGTTTCTTGATAGTAAATTAATTGAATTAAAAGATGATACAGCAAAAATTTTAGTACCAATGCATGTTCATAAAAAACATTTAAAAGAAAATTATAATGATCTAATTGAAGAAGTTTTTACTGATATTACCGGAACTAATTTTAAATTTGAATATGTTATTGAAGAAGAATTAAATAGTAATATTAATGTTGATTCTGATTTGATTGGTGTTCCTTCTAATTCATCATTTGAAAGTAATTTGGATTCTCGATACACTTTTGATAATTTTATTGTAGGAAAAAGTAATAAATTTGCTAAAGCAACAGCACTGGCGGTGGCGGAAAAACCAGGTACTATGTATAATCCTTTATTTATATATAGTAAAAGTGGATTAGGTAAAACACATTTAATGCAGGCTATTGGTAATTATATTACTAAAAATTGTAATAAAAAAGTTTTATATGTTACTAGTGAAAAATTTGTTAATGATTTTTTACAAATTTATAAAAGAAATAAAGAAAATAATTTTGAAATAATTGATAATTTCAAAAATAAGTATCGTAGTATTGATGTTTTAATGATAGATGATATTCAATATTTAGAGATAGCTAATACTACTCAACAGGAATTTTTTAATACATTTAATGAATTACATCAGAAAAATAAACAAATAATTATTTCATCTGATCGATCTCCTGATGATTTAAAAAAATTAGAAGAACGATTAAGAACAAGGTTTAATTGGGGATTAACTATTGATATTTTTCCTCCAGATTTTAAATTACGAATGGATATTATTGAAAAAAAAATTGAAGAGCATAATATTTCTATTGTTTTTCCTGATGATGTTAAAGAATACATTGCTAGTAATTGTACTAGTGATATAAGAAAATTAGAAGGTGCTATTACTAGAGTTCTTGCATATGCGACAATAATGAATGGTTCAGATATTAATTATAATTTAGCAACTGAGGCATTAAAAGATTATTTTGTTAAAACTATATGTGCTAAAAATAAAATTCAACAAGTTATGGCTATTATTTCTAATCATTATAATGTTAGTATTGAAGATCTTAAAAGTAAGAAGAGGATGGCAAGAATATCTGTGCCACGGCAAGTTGGAATGTATATTTGTCGTACTCATTTAGAAGAATCTCTACCTAAAATAGGTTTAGAATTTGGTGGTAAAGATCATACAACAGTAATGCATTCTGTTGATAAAATAAAAAAAGAAATTATTAATGATAATTTATTTAAGATAGAGGTGGAAAAATTAATAAGTGAATTAGAATAAAGTTTTCCACATGTTATTTTTGAATATTTCATTGTTTTTTATACCAAATAAGAGGTTATCAACACTTTCTACGCTAATAATAATAATACTATTAATAAAATATAGAATATAGGAGAAAAATTATGAAAATGAAAATTGATCAAAATATATTGATTGAACATTTAAATTATGTTATAAAAGGAATATCAAACAAAAATTTAATACCTATTTTAAATTGTATAAAGTTAGAGTTAACTAATAAAGGTTTATATTTAACTAGTACTAATAATGATATATCTATCAGAACATTTATTGATAATAAAGATATTAATGAAAGTATTAATTGTGGTAATATTGTAGTTTCTGGAAGATATATATATGATATTATTCGAAAGTTACCTAACGAAGTTATTATTATTGAGGAAATATTTGATTCTTCAATTTCAATTTCATCATCAAATTCTACTTTTAAATTAAATTGTAATAGAGTAGAAGAATATCCAAATATAGATTTAGAAGAAAATAAACAACCAATTAATATAACAACCAAAATTTTAAAAAATTTAATTCATCAAACTGTTTTTGCTACTTCTACACAGGAATCAAGACCTATTTTAACAGGGTTAAATTTAAAAATTTTTGATGATTGTTTAGAATGTACGGCAACTGATTCATATCGTTTATCTAAAAAGAAAATTAAATTAGATGATAAATATTATGAAAGTATTAATGTTATTATTCCTAGTAAAAATATAATTGAATTAAATAAATTATTATTTGATGAAAAGGAAAAAGTTGAATTACATATTTTTAATAATAAAATAATTTTTAAATTTAAAAATATTATATTTATGTCTCGTTTAATAAATGGTACTTATCCTGATACTTATAAATTAATTCCACAATCTTTTAAAATTAATTTAAAAGTAAAATTGAATTCGTTTTATCAGGCTATTGATCGTGCTTCATTATTAACTAATGAATCTGATAAAAATACTATTAAATTAGAAACAAATCAAAATTTATTAACAATATCTTCTAATATTCCTGAAATAGGAAATGTTGTAGAGGAAGTTAATATTGAAAATATTAATAAAAAAGATATTAAAATTTCTTTTAGTTCTAAATATATGTTAGAATGTTTACGTTATTTATCATGTGAAGAAATTGAAATTTTATTAAATGGAGAGGTTCAACCAATTATTATTAAAAATATTAATGATGATGGTTTAATACAATTAATTTTACCAATACGAACATATTAAAATTAAAATCGGAAAAATTATTTTTTTTAAAACAACACAAAAAATTTGAAAATTTGTGTTGTTTTTGTTAATTATTTGTATTATTTTATAAAAATTGACATAATTCGACATAATTCGACAAAAAAAAATAGTATAAGAGAGGTAATTCGACAAGTTATGTCGAATTATATTAGTAAGGAGGTGTTATAAAATGATGCAAGAATCTTATGAAATCAATAGATCGACTTGTGCAGTCATTCCAATTGATGAGAATACATCAAAGATAATCGAAAAAAATGATAGTTTTATTATTAATCAATCTGTATCAAAAATTATTGAAAATAGTTGTCGTTTTTTTGGTAGTTCATATCTTGGACGTCACGAAGGAACAAAAAATTTAATTGGTTTTAATTATAAAGCTCCAATTATTATTGAAGAAACAAATGAATTAATTTTTTTTCCAACTAGTTCACCAAGATTTAATAAGTGTTCATGGATTTGTTTAAAATCGGTTAAAGATTATCAAAGAAAAAATCGTATATCAGTTGTTTGTTTTGATAATGGTCAAGATTTAGAAATTGATATATCTTATGAATCTTTAGAAAATCAAATTTTAAGAGCAACAAGATTAGAATCGATTTTAAGATCAAGAAAATTATCATAAAATAATATAAAAAAACAGTAGATATTACTGTTTTTTTATATTATAATTCTTTGTTTTGTGATATAATCTCGACTTTGACAGTTTTTAGAAAGCAAAAGCTCCCTAACCCTTTATTT
>JAVWOV010000022.1:0-14333 GCA_036636255.1 Bacilli bacterium | reverse complement strand
AATTTGTCTCAAATATCATGGTCTGGCCATTTACACAGATTTATTTACACTCTCATTTTTTTATGACATTTTCATTTGATATTGACAATTTATTATTGCTTTTCAATTGTTTTTTGTTACAGTTTAGGTGCTTAATCACAAAAACTGTAACTATTTTAACAACTATTGTCCATTAATTATTCCAAGTACACATTTGCCAATATTCTCAGCATTGTCAATTCCTGATGTTGATAATAGATTAATTACAAAAGCAACAATACTAACTACAAAGAAAACAATAACAGCAGCTATTAACCTTTTAAAAAATGTTGACTGTCCCTTTTTAATATCTTCTTCCTTTGAAGATATAACTGCTCTGCCTAAGTCAAACATTCCCCACAATATTAATAAAATTGGTACACCAATGTAAATAACCTTAACAATTATGCTAACAAGGTTTGTTAATGCTTCAGGAATTATCACTCCACCACATTCTACTAAAATAAACATTCTAAAACCTCCTCTATATAAATATATAATACTTTAAATTAACCGTTTTGTCAACAAATTTAAAAACATTAATAATTTTTTTTGATTATTCTATTAGTATTCGATAATTTCATTAATACATTTAGCTACACCCGCTGTTCCCGGCACATTAGCTTTAGCCATAACATTAAGTCCAAATTCCACAATCATAGCAACAAAAAAAACTATAATAGCACTTGCCAAGCGCTTCACAAACATTTTTTGATGTTTTTTAATATCTTCTTCTTTTTGACACATAACCGCCTTACCAAAATCAAACATTCCCAAAATAATTAACAAAATAGGAATACCAATATAGAAAAATTTGATTATCATACTAACAATAGTAGCAACACCTTCTGGAATAGTAACACTATTACACATAATATCTAACGTCATCATATTATCCCCCCACTAATTATATGCAATTTTATAAACCTAATTTAATAATAAATTCTTCTAAAATTGGAAAATCTCGTTGTCTTTCATCTAATGGCGGTATATTAAAAAATATTTTTACTAAAGCTTCATTGCTAAAATCCAAGACATCTTTATTAGACAATAAACTTTGATTTAAAACAACCTTTTTATCATATAAACTTTTTAATACTTCAGGATTAACAAATAACATTTTATGTAATTTAACAATTGATGGTTCTATTAGATAAATAATATCATCACAAACCTCTAAAGCTGACACTGTATCATTAACATCAACTAAAATAATGTTTTTAAGATCATTTTTATCTAAAAAACTTTTAAGGTCCGTATCAGTTACACTTATCATATCTTTCTCTTTAAAATACATAAAATCATGTTTATTAACCTCAATAGCCAAAACAGAATATCTTTTTTGTAATTGCTTTTTCAACATATAAATTAAAGTGCTTGCTCCAGTTTGTTTGGTAACATTTTTAAAACCAATAATCCGGCTTCTTTTTGATTGTTGTACAGTACTAACTAAATTTTGTTTCATTTGAATTTCATTTTCTTCATTACCTAATTGATGAATATGCGCAACATCACGATAACTATTAGGATATTGTAATAAATATTTAACTTCTTCTAAATTTTTAGCAAAATTATAAATACCAATAGAAATTAGTTTTGATAAATATATATTAGATGAACTTTCTGGTGAATTATCTAACAACAAAATAACCTTATCCATATCTAAAGAAATCGACAAAGTTTGAATATTTTTAATATCAGTATAATTTTTAATAGCTGTTATATCTAAAACCATTCTCTGAAAAAAGAATTTTTGAAATGTTTCAACTATTTCACTAGCTTCAAATTCACCAGTAATTGATTTTATAAGTTCTATATTTAAAGTTTTTAACATTGTTTCATACTTATTAGCAACAATTACGTTCATTCTATCACCTTTTATTCTTCATTTTCTAGTATATGATGAGTTTCTCCACTTACTGGAAAACGCATAAATTGACCAATTATAGGTATATCAAGACGCATATATGAAACCACCTTATAATAAACAAACTTTTTATTTTGAACCTGTCCTTTTCCAGTTATTTTATATACGCAATAATCATAAGAATTATTCTTAACAACTACATTATCAATTCGATCAATCGTATTTTTTTCCATTTTAGCACTATCTTGTTCACTTATTTTACAAATTGGTTCCACAACAGTATAACCAATATCTTTTAAATAAATTAAAACATTATTTTGTGCCGTTTCATTATATCCATTTTCTTCTTCAATTTTATCTATAATCATATTTTTAACCTTAGCAGCTTTAGAATAACTAATAGAACCTACAAGAAGCAAACCAAATATTATAATGAAAATAGCAATAAAATAATACAAATAAGCTTGTCCGACTGATTCTCTCATTTCTTATCACTCCTAAAATTAGCCAAAATCATAAATTTTATTAGTCTTAGTATTGATTGGTATTCTAAAATTTTCAATCAACGGAAAATCAACACTCATAAATGTTCTAACGCGATAATGATAATAATTTACACCATTATCCACTTCATAAACGCAATAATTATAACCACTTCTCATTTCTCCAGTTGAATGATCAATCGCTCTAATTTCATCATTATCTATATTCATAACGGGACAATCACGAGTGCCACTTTCATAACCTAAATTATTTAAAACTCTATTTATTTCAGTTATAGAACAAGAATTAAATCCGGAACATTTTTCAATTTCATTAACTATTCGCGAATTAGTTTTATAAGCTTTAGAATAACTCATAATACCCATAATAAAAGCAAAGGCTACCAAAATAAAAACAATAATTATATTTAATGAAAAGGCAAAGCCAATACTTTGTTTCATGAGTTATCACCTTCCATGACTATTTTAAATTTTGTTTTAATTTGATTATTTTTTTACATCATTGATCCTGTCAGCACATTGTAAATTTGCAATACTGCACGCCCCATCTTTCCATTGACCACCATTTTCAGTACAACAACTTCTTGCATCCATACTTGCCAATAACCTTGGAACAAATATACCCCCAATAACTGCTACAACCCCTATAAGAATAATTGTAATTACCGTCATATTTGCTTCACCTGCTGCCTCTTTCATCTTATCACCACCTTACTATTATTAGTATAACCTTTTTTTAAAATTTTTTCAAGCTTTTTTAAATATTTGACATCATCATAGCCATAGCAGCCATTAATAACAATAATAATCCACCACCAGTACCAGCTAACATTATCATCGTATTTTTTTCCATTTTATCTAATCTATTTTGATATTTTAATTCCCTAGACTTATTTTGTAAAGAAGAAACTGTTTTAGAAAACATTAATAACTGCTCTTGCTTATTTTCTTGAGAACCTAAACTAAGACGATACAACAAACGCATCATCCGCATAGAATCCCTAACAGGATATTCTTTAGCAAAATCCATATAAGGATCAACCGACGAAACACCTGCTTCAATTTTAGCAACTAACTTTTTAAGTCCATCCTTAAATATAATCGGCGCTGATTCTATTGATCTGCTAAGTGCTACTGGTATAGTATAATGCTGAATCAGTATTTCTAAACTTTTCAAATAATAAGGAAGCATCAAAGAAATTTTATATAAATTATTACGATAAAACGTTTTCAAAGATAAATACGGTGCTTTAAAAACAAAATATCCTAATATACCAGAAATTAATAAAGAAATAAATATTCCTCCATAACTAACCACAATAACAAGAAACGCTACGGCAAAAAAGATTAAACCATTTTTAATTCTTTTATTAAATAATTTAGCAACATCTTCATCATTTCCCTCACCATACTTAGCTTTTAACAAAAAAACATAATCATCCTCCATTAAAAACTTAAAATAAGGTTGTAAATCAACAATAAATTTTTTAGTATTAATTAAATGATTTACTTCTAAAATAGCAATTATAACAACAATAATTATAAAATATGAATATTCAAATACTATTTCCATACTATTCCGCCCCCACATCTTCATTATAATACTTAGTACCCTTTAACAAGAAAAAGGTATTTAATATAACAATTGCATGTAACAACAACTGAATATACCAATTATCTAACAAAACAATATATGAATCACGCCCCAAAAGAAACTGTACTAAAGTTATTAACAAATACAAGGCCACCCCAAAATTAACAAATTTTTTATAAAATTGTTGTCGATCAAGACGATCACGATATACACCCTCTACTAACCTATCTATATCAAGCGCCATATTTTCTAAAGAAATACCAGCATCCTTAGAACCCTCAACGGTTATTTGATAAAAAATTTGATGCATATTCTTCACAATATAATAATCATACTGATTATTCATATAATCAATCGATTGATTAATAGTTCCATTTTCATACGCTAAATCAATCATCATTTTAACATCTTTTTTAATTGGATCCTCCAACACACCAGACTCATAAACACCCTCTAATGATTTAACAAAAGATTGCGTAGTAGCAAATTCCATAATAGTATTAGTTGTATAAACTTGAATTTGTTCAAAGATAAACTCACTATATACTCTTTTACAACGTAAATAAGTTAAATAAGGAATTATCGAAGTAGCAAGCAATGCATATATAATTGAAATAATTATATTATAAAAATATAAATAACCAACTACACCAGCACCTAGAGAAAAAGCTACAACCTGAATTATATATTGCCTTGTTGTATACTCCTGACCCAAATCTTTTACTTTTTGTCTTACTTCCTTAAAAGTATAAGGTGCTACTTTTTCATATATATTTCCAACTTTAGAACTAACAAATTTATAAACATGTTCGCCATTATTTTGTCTATATGCAACAACAAATAAAATGATAATTGCAACAGCAATAATTATTAATAAAGTCATAAATTACCTCCTTATTCTTCTAAATTTTCAAGTTTATCATGCATGATTATATCACTATTACCATATAAATTATTTGTCAAATACTCATTACTATTAACTTGATTATTATTAACCTGATTACTATTTGAAACATTATTATATATATTACCATTCATCGCCATATTATCAGAAGCTACAATTGGAATACCATCCGAAGATGATTGTAAATTATTTATAGTAATAGGATTATATCTAGGTGTTATATTACTATTTACCGATTGAAAAGAATTCATTTTATTTACTTCATCATTAATAATATTCTTATCAAGAATAATACCTTGTCCCTCTAAATAATCTACTAAATATTTAGTTGGTTGATTTCTGCTAACACGTCCTTCAATATCTTTTTTATAAATAACATTAGTCATTGCTTTATTATTAGCATCAACATAAAATTCCGTAACCTCAGCTATTTCACGAACAAACCTTTTAGTTACTTTATCTTGATATCCTCGAACCATTACACCCAATTGAATATACCGATGAATAGACGCTAAAAATTGTTCAATATCCTGATTTGTTTCCAATAAACTATACATACGATTAGGAATAGATAAAGCTTTATCAGCATGAATAGTCGATAAAATATAATGACCCGAGGAAATAGAATTTCTAACAGCCATTACAGCTTCCGCACTACGAACTTCGGATAACAATATCCATTTAGGATTTTGCCGCATACAAGTCACTAAAACCTCAGAATATGAAGCAATATTATTAGTCTTCATAGCCACAATATCACGATGAGGAAATATTTTATCCAAATGAAGTTCTAAAGTATCTTCAATAGTTATTATTTTCTCAGCTTCCCGAGTTTTAGAAGCTAAATATTTAACAAACTCAGTTTTTCCAGAACCCGTTTCCCCACAAACAATTATATTACAATGACCTAAAACACATTGAATTAAAAACTCATGAATATCCTCAGTAATATATTTTTCAGCAATTATTTTTTCCTTATTTAATCTAATTTTTGCCGGTGTCTTTCTAAGCACAACAGCAATACCATTTTTTGCTATAGAATCATGAATAAAATTAAGACGTAATTCAGCACTCTCAGCATCAAGAAAAGGATGAGCCATATTAAAACTTTTACCCATAACATTAGAACATTGAAACGCTAACTTTTCCATAAAAACATTATCAACGCCCGGAACTTCTATTCTAAATATTCCTTTAGATAAAGTTTTTATCCAAACTTGACCACTATTACTATAAGAAATATCTGTAATATCATCATTAACTAGATACTCTGTTAGTGGTCCAAAATCAATTTGAGAAAACATATTCTCAAGCATAATTAAACTCCTGGTTTAGCTGCAACAGCTTCTGTCAATTCATTTTCAGGAATATTTATTGTTTTAGAATTAATAAAATCCTTTAAATACTGTGTACTAACTTGTGTCACACCTTCTTTAGCAACACTCCCACCATGTGGAACTGGGAAAAGTTCAACTCCATAATTACCCATATAACTAGCTTTTTTAAGAAGGAAAAAAATATCGTTTTTAACACCAAATATTACCATAGCCGGTGTTCTACTTTCCGTTGTTGATTCAAAAACAGGTTGACCAGAACTATCCTTAACAGACAATACTTTAACATTTTCAATTAACTTACCTACCATAACTTTTTGATTATCATCTTCTGCCTTCATATAAATATCAATATAATTACCCGGATAAACAGAATTTCCATATGTTGAATCAATATTAACATGGAAATTATAAACTATTTCCCCTTTTTTAACTTTCACAAAAGCAATATCAGGTAATTCTTTTTTTTCAATTAAAACATCCTTATAAAACATACTACCCTTAGGAATAACAGAATTAATATTGCTATATTTTCCAATAATTAAATTAGAATTAGTAACTACATTATCTGACACAGCATTTTTAGCTATATCAATATATTCAATCATATCTTCCGTTATTTCTGTTCGTGGTTGGATATTTTCAATGGCAACGGGAACTCTTTGCGGCTCTACTGCTTTATTTATTTGATATTTATAACCAAAAAACAATATTGAAACTACAATAACTACACCTATTATAGTTACCGTGTTTTTATTAGTAAATATTTTCTTTAATGTATTAGTAAATTTATTCATTTTAACCCTTCTTTCTTTTACTTTGTTTTTTCTAAGATAGCATCTATTCTATTTTCTATATCAAACTCTAATATTGCCCCGTCTTCGCCTACAACATTAGAATTAACACCACTTCTGACTCGTAAACTAACTTTCGGAGGTGATTCATTTATATCATATATTTCAATTGTATAACTCCTTGATAAACTAGCATTTTCCGCAAAACGACGAACAAAGCTATCAACAAATTTTTCTTGATTTATTTTTAAATTTTTATTAAGGTAATATGCTTGATAATCAATAGCGTCTTCCATAGCAGCTTCCGTTGTTTCTTTTAATAAATTATAATTATGTTCATCAGTATTAGTTATACTTTGAAACAAAAATATAATAGACAAGGTGACAATTCCTGCCCCTATTATAAATACTCCCCAAAATGAATCTTTCAAATTATCACCCTCCTATCTTTATTTATCAGTTCCACACTTATTACTATTAAACTTTTCACCATCTACAACTTTCTCTTTTTCGTAACACTTACAACTTTTATCAAGTATATCAATTCCTTCATCTCTTAAAAATGAACTTATATTACCTTTAAATTTATCATCATATTTATAATTGTGATTTTTATTATATTCTCTTATATCTTGAATTTTACTTGGACTTAATTCAATTTTATACATTAGATGATCTTCATTATATATATCTTTTCTAGCTGTTATAACTTTATCTATATCACCTTGTTCCCATGAGGAATCTCTAACTTGTCCATTTTTCTTAATAAAGGGGGCATCTAACGATATAGTACGCCAAATAAAATCAGGTTTGCTATCATCAGGATCAGGATTACCAGGATCAGGATTACCAGGATCAAGATTATTTTCAAATGGGCAACTTGGATTAGAAGGTGATGTCTCGTTCCATTCGATTTTCTGCTCATTTATTGTAGCCTCTGCTTTTATTATATTTGTTCCTCCAGGAGGAGCAAATATCAAACCCGGATCTAGTTTTCGTTCTCCTGAAGCACAATCGCTATTAGGAATCTTTATATTACCGTTTTTATCCATACAATTTGCTTTTGGGGAACATATTGTATCCTTACATGAAAGATTTAAGCTTACATTATCCTCTCCACTTATAGATTTATACTTATCCAACGTTATATTAACATCATTGATAGGTTTATTCACATCACTTTTAAAGGATTCAGTAATATCAGCTTTTACCCGATTGTAATCATTTCTACATTTTTCATCTACTACTTTTTCTTCTAATTGTTTTTGCTCAACATGATATTCATATTCTAACTTACAACGTTTAAAATCAGCGAATTTTTCACATTCCGAGTTCCCCAAAAATAAACTTTGTTTGTTTTGATATAAATCATAGAAATCTGGTAGTGCATTTGCAATACCATTTTGTTTTTGACACTTAATTTTATAGTTAGTTGTTAAGCTCAAACTGTCACATTTTGGTTCTGGTCCGTAAACTATATTCGGATAACATTGACATGTCCAAATAGGTTCTGGTGGCTTTGGTGGTGGTGTTTCTTGCTTTGTATATGAAAACTTTAAGCGCCACAAAGTATAATAATAATAATCCTCTTGTTCCAGGTTACTATAATCACTTGCTGCTTTAATCCCTTCACCACCAATAGTACCAATTGTTTTTAATTCTGGGCTATAGGGTAAATTATTGTTATTATATGTTCCGTCTAATGTATAATCCAATAAAAAATCTCTAACTGTTTTACTACTATTGCCATCATTATAAAAAAGCTTTTTACACTTGTCTCCTAGCTCGCCATTAGAAAGTATTTCCATTCCTGTTTGACATTCATTTTCTGTTTGATGTAAGTCTAAAACTTGCTTATTAGTTTTATCTATCTCCCATTCCACTTTGATATTATTTGTTGACACCTTTTGAACCTTTAAAAATTCTTTGTATTTTTTTATATAATCTTGACCATTAATGTTATCTGGCTTAATGTTATATGACTCATTTGATTTTCCATCAGGAGCAATTCCCACAATTGTTCCACCGGCTGTTTTACCACGATAAAAAGCTTTTATCCCATAAACATAATATATATCCTGACCAGTGTCTTTATCTATAGCATATGTTTCAGTATTTCTATTTGCCTTACCATACGTTGACCATAGGACCATCTTACCTTCTTCCTCACCCTCCCTATGTATGCCCCATTTACCTCTACCATTAACATTATATCCAGGAAATTTAACTAAATAAAACGGGTATTTTTTGCTATCAGTTTTATTAATCATACAAGAAAAACCATCGTTAAGCCAATCACCATAATCTTTACAATGATTACTAATAAGTACTTCAGTATCACTACATTCACCTTTTTTTATAAAATTTACACTACCATCTTTGCCATTACACACTTCATCTCCATATACAGTGGTAGTTTTAAAAACAAAAAAACTTATTATGATTATAAATAATATTAAAAAGTTTTTTTTATTCATTATTATCAACCTCCTTATCATTACCTATATAATATCACCATTATAACATAAAACTATATATATTTTGAAAAATTTATTTATTTTATATATAACTTGACAATCTAAGTAAATTCCAAACCAGCATAATTCTATCAATTTTCTATATATTATTATTGATAAAAATTGTTCGCAAACTAATTTATACCACACTTATTATTCGCTCTCACAGCTTTTTCCATCTTACATTTTCCAGATAAAATTAACTTGTTTTCTCTTAAATAATCACTTATTCCATTATTTAAAGGAGCATCTTTATAACTATAATTTTTTTCTTTATTATAATTTCTTATGTTTTTAATTATTTCCGGTGTTAACTCAATTTTATACATTAAGTGGTCACTATTATATATGTTTTTTCTATCGATTATAATTTTTTTTATTTCTCCTGGGTTCCACTGATCATCAAGTGATGTTCTTGAATCTCCTTCTTTGTTAACAAAAGGTTTGTCTAATGATATAGTACGCCAAATATATTTAAAATCAGATGAGTTACCGTTGTTAAAGAACTTACAATTATTATCTTCCCCTTCCCATATGATCTTCTCATCCATTATTGTAGAATCTACTTTTACAATGTTTACTTCCCCTTTTAAAATAGGAAAATCGTTATAAATTTTTTTATTATCAGAAAATTTATTTTCTCCTCTTAAAATATTAATATTACCGTCTTCATTAATATAATAATTTGGAGGATAGCACCATCTTTCATTAACTGTTTCCCCTTTTTTACAATTAAACTTGATTTCATTTTTATTATAACCTAATATTTTTTTGTATTTATCATTATTAACTGTTATTGTCAACTCCCAAACATCTCTTTTATTATTATTTAGTTTTTCTTCTAAACATTTGGTAGTACATACACCATAACTACCACTATCCTCTTCTTTTTTAGAGGCGAAATTATAGTATAATTTATATTTCAAACCAACTTTTTTAAAACTAAAAATATTACTTTCATTTAAATCTTTTATTTCCTCAAAAGATAATGTTTCAGCATTCATATAAGAACATGCTGCTGGCCAAATTTCCACTCCATCTTGTGCAATTACATAAGAAACTCTTTGTTCTCTTTTTCTTTCTGATTTCTTACAATTTAGATTATCCTTTCCGGATGGTATTAGGGATGATACTTGTTCACACGTGAATTTTGCTGTGTAACAATATTTAATAACCACTTTAGCTTTAGCAGATATAAAATAAACTGATTCATCTTTCTCTCCATTAAAATATGTATAAGGTGTTATGTTTTGTAATGAGTTGACGCCACCATAGTTTCTTGTTATCACTGCACTTATTTCATTACCGGTAACAGTAAATGTTATAACAACACCTGAAGGTTTAATTTGAGCCACAAAAACACCATCAATATAATTATTTCTTAAGTTTTGTTTTTTTTCAATACTTATTTTTTTATATTGCTCTCTAATTTTTTTATCAACATTATCTGTACTTGAAACATTAGTACTTAAATCAATATACTCATCATCATGTATATGATGATACTCACCATTAATTTTATCAACTTGTTTTTCACTAACAATATACATATCAAATAAACGTTTTATATCATCTTTAGTAATTTCTGTAACAGTAGATGAAACACTTGTAATTTTAGCATTTTTTGGTATTGACTTTATCTGATTAAAATTTGTTCTATATGTAGTATTTATTATTTTTTTCTCTATTTCCGCTTTACTTGATGTATCTGCTAACGAAAAATAATACCAATGTATTTGGTCATAACACACCTCTTGTTCTAAAACCTCTGAAGCCCCGATATCACTAACATCAATAAAAGCAAACATTATTACAGTTAATAATATTAAACTTATTTTATTTTTCATATATTCACCACCCTTACCATCATCTCTATGATATCATAAATAATTACCTTTTATCAAAAAAATCAATATACACTTAACTATTTAATTATTTATCTATTTCACTTTAAACTCATTTTTTTTTGACAACAAAATAATACCCAACGTACATGAAGAAATTATAGCAATTAAAATATAAATATAATATTTTAAAACCCAAACAATAAACTTATTTAACGTATCATCTTGCACCGTTTTATTTACCGGCTCTACTATTTGATAAATTTCACTATTTTTATACACCTTTATTTCCTGAACAAACTCTTCATAGCTTAAATTAATAGCACTCCATTTATGGCATAATTTATAATCTGGTATATCACTACATAATGGATCGCTGTAATACTTATTATAACTTGGCAAAGTTATATATTTAATAAGCACATTACTTGCAAAACAATATTTATCATAAGGAATAATAGCAAACCTATACGTCTGACCAGCCTCATATCCCATTAAAGTAGTCTCCACTTTATTTAAATTCTTAGAAGAAAAAAATTTTTTATCTTCAATTATATATAAATCATTATGCATATTACTTATAGTTATATTAAAAGTTACATTATTGTTTACTTCAATAAAGTCATAAGTAAAATTTATATTACTAGCAAGTTTTTTATATCTAGCCATATCAGTTATATCACAATTAGTAGCAAAAATAGTAACTGGGAAAAATAATAAAAGGCCAAAAAATATACATTTTTTCATTTTATGCTCCCTTCAATAAATAACGGTTGTGAGTTCCTCTAATCACAAAATCAAGCCATATTTTATCAGCATCTTTTATTTCTTTTTTTATTTCAATAAAATATGTACCCGGCACTTCCGCACTTTGTGGTAATACACGATTTAATGAACTATCTTGATAATATTTTTTATTATTTTTTTCATACTCAATCACCCCAAAATAAGAAATATAATTATAAAGATTTTCTATTTCCTCATTTTGATTATTTAATTTAATAGATCCTTTAATTTTTAAAAGACTTTTATCATTAATTCCCGTTAAAGTTGGTTTTAAATACTCAACAGAGTTATAACATTCATTAACACTTAAACAAAACCTATAATCTAATTTATAACTATCTTGAATTTCATAGTTAGTTATATTTATATTTGCCTTAGTAAAATTATTTATTTTCATTTGTTCACCTAATTTATAATCAGTTGTTTTGTTAATTTTATCTAAATTTATAGGCTTTATTGAAACTAAATACTCCTTTTCATTATTATCTTTATATATAAATGTAATATCAGAATTTAATTTACTAGTAGGCACTTCATAAACTAATAAATATTTTGAAAATTTAGGTCCTAAAATATCATCTAAATAAACATTACCAATATCAATAAGTTGCTCATTATATTCCACCTTATGATAATAAACCTTATCATCTATCAATAATCTTGAACGAGCAGTTATAAATGAACTATTTTTAGCCATTGTTTTAATTTTAAACTCTAACACAATAAATGAAGTATTTTTTTTAATAACATCCCCGCGATAATTTTTAGTTAACAAATAACTATTATCAATCCCCATAACATATTTACTAGTCGTAAACAATTGCTTTTCTTCATATTTTTTATCAAATGTTCCTAATATAAAAGAAACAAAAAGCACTAATAAAAAAACAAAAATAAGTGATCCCAGTATTATAAAATATTTATGCTCACCAAAAGTATATTTAAAATAACGCATCCTTTTTTTAAAATTTCGCTTATACTTAAAAGCATCAATACTTAGTTCTAACTCAAATTCTTCATTATCAGCACTAGTTATATTTAAATCCTTCAAATCCTTTTCGAAATTTAACTTTTTAATATTAAACCCAATAGCCCGTACAAATGTAAACAATAAATTAAGCGAAATCACTAATATTACCACAGTAAGTATATCTCTAGTTAATCTAATAGTTTGTAAATTAATTATTTTTATTTCCATCGTCGCAATAATATTATGTGAATAATAATAAATAATAAATAATAGTATACATACAAACAAATTTATAAAATAAAAGAAATATGGTTTCTTTTTAAAACGCATTAAAATAAATATAAATAAAAACATAACAAAAATTATTAAAATTGCTAAATAAATATAATTACCAAATAATGTCTTAGCAATATTTTTACCTATAACTATTTCCTGATAACTCATATATTCATTTAAAAAATTAACAATTAAATTAGTTTTATAAACCAAATAGGCCAATAAAACAGTCATTATTACATGAATTATTTTAAACCTTTTAATTAAAAAAGCATACGGTTTTTTTAACAACATATTATCCCACCATTATTCTATAAATATAGTATAACCTAAATCAATAAAAAAAAAAAGTGTTTTGAACAATCTCACACTTTTTTAAATAGAAATCAATAATATTTATTTGATAATAACATAACACTGCATAGTTAATGCTCAATCATAATTTATTAAATTATAATAATATCTAATCCGTAATTTAGAGAGCAATTAAATTTTTTTAACTTAAATGTTTCTTAAACAATAATGTTTGTACTTCAATACAACACTTTTTTAATTATCTTTAAATCATTTAATATTTCCAACAGATTATATCACTTTATATTAACTTTACTATTACCTTTTATATTATTTATCTAACATTTATCCTTATAATATTTTAGCATTTATTTAATCATTCTATCCTCATTTTTTGTCTATATATTTTATGCTAACACTCCTATAAATATATACATACCTAGCACAATAACAAAAAAACATAATTATATACACTCTTGAACGCTCATTTATAATTAAAAATTTTATAAATTTTCCTTGTTTAACAAAGGTCAATTTTATTCACTTAAAAGTTATCCCATACACTAATCTATTATTTATTATGAACCTATATATGTTATTTTAGCATATCCATTACCACTATTTCCTGTTATA
>JAVWOV010000021.1:0-14448 GCA_036636255.1 Bacilli bacterium | reverse complement strand
TGACATTAAAAAATACATTGTTTTTTTAAAAAAAGAAGGTTTAAATGATAAAAGTATTTCACGAAACATTTCGACAATTAAATCATTTTACAAATTTTTACTAATTGAAAAATATATTACCAACAATCCATTATTAGACATAAAATTACCCCGAACAACAAAAAACATTCCCAACACATTATCGATTCAAGAAATTGATAAGTTATTAAATATTACCCTAACTGATCATTTTAGTTATCGTAACAAAGCTATTTTAGAACTTATGTATGCTACAGGTATTCGTGCCAGTGAAACAATAAACTTAAAAATAAGTGACATTGATAGCGAAATGGCATTACTTAGAACAATCGGTAAAGGTAACAAAGAAAGAATAATACCAATTGGTGAAAGTGTTAACGAAATCTTAAAAAAATATATCGATTATTATCGCAGTTTTTTAATAAAAAAAGTCAATAATGATTACTTATTTTTAAATAATCATGGTAATAAACTAACACGGCAAGGTTTATTTAAAATTATAAAAAAAATAGCTATTAGTAAAAATATTCAAACTGATTTTTCTCCACATACATTAAGACATTCTTTTGCATCCCATTTATTGCAAAATGGAGCTGACTTAGTTAGCATTAAAGATATGCTTGGACATAGTGATATTTCATCAACTCAGATATATACCCATATTTCCAACGACCAACTAAAAAAAAATTATGAGGATTTTCATCCACACGGAGGTAAAAAATGAAATTTAAACGAATTTTTGTTATTGTTTTAGATTCTTTAGGAGCTGGCGAAGCTAGTGATGCCAAATCTTTTGGTGATATTGGTGCTAATACATTAGGACGTATTTTAAACAACACTAAAACACAATTTAATAATTTAGAAAAAATGGGTTGTATCAGTTTAATTAACAATGAAACAGTCAAACAACCAATTAGTTATTATACAAAAGCCAAACCAATTAGTAACGGTAAAGACACATTAACAGGTCATTTAGAAATGATGGGAATTTATACAAAAAAGCCATTTAAAACTTTTACAAAAAATGGATTTCCTGCTTCCTTATTAAAAGCTTTAGAACAAGAATCAGGTCATAAAATAATTGGCAATTGTAGTGAAAGTGGAACAGAAATTATTGAAAGACTAGGGAAAACACATATGGAAACACAAGCATTAATCGTTTATACATCTTCTGATTCCGTTTTGCAAATTGCCGCCCATGAAGATATTATTAGCATCGACGAACTTTATCATATTTGTCAACTAGCAAGAAAATTAACATTAAAAAATAAATGGAAAGTAGGTCGTATAATAGCACGACCATTTATCGGAGAACCAGGTAATTTTAAAAGAACCGCCAACCGTCATGACTATGCTCTAAATCCTGTAAGCAATACTGTATTAGATAATTTAAAAAAGAACGATTATGACGTAATAGGCATCGGAAAAATTGCCGACATTTTTAACAATTGTGGAATTACTAAAAGTATAACCATTACGGATAATATTGACGGTATGCATAACATCGTTAAAGAAAGTAAAAAAGATTTTACCGGTTTATGTTTTGCCAATTTAAATGATTTTGATTCATTATATGGTCACCGTCGTGATATTGATGGCTATGCTAAAGCTATTAAAGAATTTGATGATTACTTACCAACAATTTTAAATAGTATAAATCATAATGATCTATTAATTATAACCGCAGATCATGGAAACGATCCTGGTTTTGAAGGTAGTGATCATACTCGTGAAAATGTCCCTGTTTTATTTTATGCTAATGACTTAAAAAAGCCAAAACGGTTAAAAGATTTAGAAACCCTAGGTGATATTGGAGCAACTATTGCTGATAATTTTATCATTACTAAACCACTAATTGGTAATAGTTTGCTTGATAAATTACAATAATCATAAAAAAAACTAATTTACCATAGTCTTTTGTAGGTGATTAAATGCTAGTAAGTTTTTTATTAACCTTTTTAGCCGGTTTTTCCACGTTAATGGGAACAACTTTACTTTTTTTAAAAGGTAAAACTGATAAAATTTTAATATGTAGTTTAAGTCTAGCTATTGGCGTTATGTTAACTGTTAGCATTATTTTCTTAATTCCTGAAGCCTTTTTTTTATTAAACTCTATTTTTAACAAAGCACCAACCTTTATTATATGTTGGCTTTTTTTAGTTGTTGGTATTATCCTAGCATATATCATTGATTATAACACCAACCATGTAAATAATAAACTTTACAGTGTAGGAATGGCCACCTTAATCGCCATTGTTTTACATAATATTTTTGAAGGAATGGCCACTTTTATGACCACTAATAATGATGTTTTTTTAGGTATTAATTTAGCCGTAGCAATAGGCCTTCATAATATTCCTGAAGGTATTTGTATTGCCATGCCCATTTATTATGCTACAGGATATCGTTTAAAAGCTTTCATTTATACCTTTATTGCAGCTTTAGCTGAACCATTAGGTGCCATTTTTGCCTTTTTATTTCTAGCTCCCTTTGGGGGTGATATAATGATGGGAATAATTTATTTGATTATTGCTGGCATAATGTTTTATATAGCTATTTATGAATTATTACCACTGGCTATTAGTTATAAAAAATATAATTATATTATCATTTTTATTATCTTTGGTAGTTTATTAATGATTATTAGTCATCTATTATAAAAAGAAATATACAAATCGTATATTTCTTTAGGGTTATAATGTTATTTACAATCAATTTGTGAACTTGAATTTTCTTGTTTTAAATTAGTTTTTTGTTCACTTTGTTTGTCAGTCAATAAATCAGTTGTTTTATTGACTTTTTTTGATTGTGCATTCTTATTCTTTTTCATTCTTATCACCCATTAGTATTATGAGTCATACCAATAAAATTATACTATTTTACATAGCATAAATATAAATAATATCAATTATTACAATTGATAAAGTAATTCCCCAAACACCAATTATTATAAGACCAATAATAGTAGAAACTAAGTCATTGTAATATTTTTTCATATTTTCCCCTTTATATGTTCTTTATGCAAAAAGCGTAATAATGTTTGTAGTTATATATGTTAAGGTTACTGCCCAAATAGTGATAGTTAAGCCAGCAATTGAGCGTGAATTAAGATCGTTCATTTTCTTTTTCATCATTCTACCCTCCTTATTTTTATAACAAGTTTACATAATATATATTATCGGATTTTTAATTTTACTTTTTTCTTAATTTAATTTCATCAATTTTACAATATATTTCAACAGCATTATCATAATTTATCTCCGTATAACCTAATTCTTTTAAAGCTTGAATTGTATTGTGACTTAGTTCTAACGTACGACTAAGTTTTTCTTCTTGTTGTTTTTCTATTTCACCAACAAATTTTTTATGAGATTCAATTATTCTTGATTTAGATAATCCACCCCGATTATATAAAGTCATTGCCGAAAACATAACACTTTCAAAAGTAAACTGATTATCATCATCATTAAAGACAAATTCTAGTGGTTTAGTTGTTCCACAAGCTTTAGAAATATAACAAAGAATATATTTTAATTCCTTTTTACTATCTAATGATTGCAAAAAATGAGATAAATATTTAATTATATAATACCCATCATCTTCATCGTCTTCTAATCTTTCCTTAACAATAGCAATAATACTTGCTAACAATTCTTTTTTATTATTACTTAAACCATTAAAAATATTGCTACTAGTATTAAAATTAAGCTTATCTTCTTTTTCGCATAAAGCATCAATACGTGATTCAACATCTAAAATATAATCGGTATTAATTTTAATATTATTTAATTCATCAGCCGCTTTTATACCTAATAAATTTAATAATAGAACTTTTTTATCTTTTGGCCATTTATTAATATCATCTAGATCTAAATAATTATAAATCATTTGCCTAGAAACACCTAAAAATTTAGCTAATTTAACTTTGGAAATTCCTAGTTCATGTAATATTTCATTTAATCTTTCCATTTTATTATAAAACCTCCTAATAACATTTTATCATGTTCCCTACAAATGTCAAGTGTAAAGTATTAGTAAACAATTATAAATACCATAATTTTTGGTTATTTTTTCTAACCTCTTTAATAATTCCTCCACCTAAACAAAGATTATCCAGATAAAAAACACAAGCTTGTCCCGGTGTAATTGCCTTAAGATTATTATAAGATACTAAAACATTACCATCATCTAAATATTCCCATTGTACTTTTTGATCATTTTGACGATATCTAAATTTAGCAGAACAATTATGAACCGTATTATCAAACCAATTTATTTGTTCGATAATGGCTTGATCACTATATAAATAAGGATTATTAGCACCAATACAAACATATAATATGTTTTTAGTTAAATCCTTACCACAAGCATACATTCTTTTAGTCGTCCCACCAATAGCAAGTCCTCTTCTTTGACCAATAGTATAATACATAAGGCCAATATGTTTTCCTAATATTTCTTTAGTATCAATATTGATAATATCACCAATTTGATTTGGTAAATAATTCGCTAAAAACTTAGTAAAATTTCTTTCACCTATAAAACAAATACCCGTTGAATCCTTTTTATTAGCTGTTATAAGCTCATACTTATAAGCAATTTCCCGTACTTGTTTTTTATTTAAATCACCAATAGGAAACAACACTTTATGCAATTGTTCTTTATTTAATTGTGACAAAAAATAAGTTTGATCTTTATTTAAATCTATTGCTTTTAATAGTTTACCATTAATAATTTGTGCATAATGACCAGTAGCAATATAATCAGCTTGAAGTTTTAACGCTTCTTTAACAAATAAATCAAATTTTATATATTTATTACACATAATATCAGGATTAGGTGTCCTACCTGTTTTTAATTCTTCTAAAAAATAATTAAAAACATTATCCCAATATTCTTTAATAAAATCAACTCGATGTAAAGGAATATCAAGCTTTTTACATACCTTTAAAGCATCATTATAATCCGCTTCCTGTGGGCAAATAGGATTATTCAAATTAGGATTACCTAAAATATCTTGATTAATAGATGTATCCCAGTTTCTCATAAATAAACCAATCACTTCATACCCTTGTTGTTTAAGCCTAATAGCCGCAACACTACTGTCAACTCCCCCACTCATGCCAATAACTACTTTCATGTTTCACCTCGAATTTAACAAAAATTTAACTATTATTAGTTTAACAAAAATTTATAAAAATTACAATATTAATTAATAAAGGGTAAAATAATTTTAATTAATATCGGCGTTATATAAATTTCAAAAAAATTAGTTAAAGTTATTAATATCATGCTTGTAATTAATATCATTAAATATTTATTAACAATCAATTTAAAATTTATACTCTTTTTCTTTAATACTGCTTCGATTATTTTTAATGACAAAGTTATTGCATAAGATAATAAAATAGTATAAATTATCAAATTAATAATATGATGGGGAAAAACATAAAGAAAAGCTAAAACAATACCTTTTAATTTAAAATTAATAAGAATACTAGCAATAGTAAAACCTAACATAAAACATTTCATAAAATACATAAAAATGATAATAGGTAAACCAATAATAGATATACCAAGTAACCATATTATACCTGCATATAAATAATTACTAATACTAATGTTTTTTAAAGCTTCTAAATAATTTAATTTATTATCATTAATATTATTTAAAAATGTTTGAAGATAATCTTTAATTAAGGTTTTATCAGTATTATTGAGAATAATAACAAATATTGATCCTACAATAACCCCTATTAAAGCTAACGATATTAAAAAAATAAGCATTTTCCGATTGATTCTTAATCCATTTATTAGTTTGTCCATAGTTTTTTTCATAATTCACCTCTACTTAAAGTTATTATATTTTTCAAAATATATTCCATTATTTTAAAAAATATTATATAATAGTAATAGAGGTGATTTAATGAATCCTAAAATTCAAAAAGCAGTTACATATATTCTTTTATTAGCGCTTGTCGCTTTGATTGTTTCTTCAGTTTTGTATATGCTATGATTAATAAAAATGATCATTTTCTTAATTTATAATATATATCTTATGTTTCTTCGGTATATATTTTTTTATTGTCCTTAAAATAAATACGCGTTATATTTTTAGGTATCATAGCAAGCGTCTCATAAGTAGAATTACCAATATAATAACTTACTTCACGTATATTTATACCTGTTCCTATTAGTTTAACTAGGTCAGTTATTTTAATAGTTTCATCTATTTTTACACTTAACATATTCATACCTATTTCCCCGATAATAGGATATAACTTATTATTAATAATAACATTTCGACCACTATTTCTTCGACATATTCCATCTGCATAACCAGCCGCAATAGTGGCTACATATATATTTTCTTTAGCTTGATATGTAGTACCATAACCTACATATTGCCCCTTGTTAACTTGCTTTATTTGCAAAATAGTAGTATATAATTCTAATGCAGTTAACAATTTTATATTATTAGTAGTAACAGTTTTACTTATGTTATTTTTTTTAATAAGCCAATTTTGTTTTATCAATCTTAAATGATTAGTTATTGTTTTACTATATTGTGGAGTAGTATTATAACCATACATTATTATTCCTAGTCTGATACCTGTACAAAAACTTATTTTAGGATGAATTAATGCTGTTAAACTTCTTCCCATATGAACAATAGGAATTTTTTTTAAATCAATCAAACTAGTTAAATCTATAAAATTATTTAGTTGTTGATCCCAGTTTTTATCAGCAATGCCCGTTGTCGCAAAATGGCTAAAAATTCCTTCTAAAATTATGCGAAAATCCTTATTAATCTCATCAACAATAGTTTTTATAATGTTTTTATCATTTAAACCTAATCTATTCATCCCACTGTCTATTTTTAAATGAACTTTGATTTTTTTAAAATTTTTTATTTTAATTAACTGATTAAAATAAAGCAAATCATGAATAATAATTGTGATATCGTATTTAACAACTGTATCAATTTCAAAAATATTAACCGGTTCTAGGCAAAGAATAGGAATAGTCTGATTATATTTTCTAATTGCCACCGCTTCCTTCAATGAAGAAACAGCTAAATAATTCACGCCATTTTTTACTAATTCATTTATAATATACATACCATGACCATAAGCATTGGCTTTAACAATACCGATATAATAACTATACTCCGGATATTTTTTTAAAATATTTTGAATGTTATTTTGAATATTATCTAAATTAATTTCAACATATGTTTGAGGATACATATAATCACTCCTTTAAAAAATTATAACATATATAATTTTTTTTATAAATAATATTGGATAATTTTAGTAAAATATTATTAATTAGATTAACCATACTAATAATGTAGCCTGTTTTAAAGGAGATGATTTATGTTTTTAAATTTTTTTAAAAAAACATTAATACTCTTTCTTCTTCCATTAGTTATTATACCTATTAATGTCTTAGCTTATTCGGATTATATAGTTGCTGGTGGATCTAACATTGGTATTGAACTTAACGCTAAAAATATAATGGTAGTTGGTTTATATGAAATCAATGGTAAAAATTCAGCTCTTGATGCAGGAATTAAAGTCGGTGATATAATAGTAAGTGTTAATAACGAAGATGTTAATACAATTGATGAGATGGTTTTAAAAATCAGCGATAATCTCGGTTCGACTGTTTCTTTAGGTATTAAGCAAAATGGAATATTAAAATCAATAGCATTACCGGTTTATAAAGAAGCTAATATTTATAAAACCGGAATTTATGTTAAAGATAGCATTACTGGAATTGGGACGCTCAGTTTTATTGATCCTACTACAAAATTATTTGGTGCATTAGGCCACGAAATAACGGAAAAAACAACAGGTAAAATTTTAGAAATAAAAGACGGTAAAATTTTTGATTCAACAGTCACTAGTATTAATCGAAGCACTACCGGAACGCCTGGTTCTAAAAATGCTGATTTTAATTATGATTTAAAGTTTGGTGATGTAAAATCAAATACAGTTAAAGGCATTTTTGGTACTTATACAAACGATATAAATAATTCTAATTTGTATAAAGTAGCTAAGTCAAGCGATGTTAAAGAAGGTAGTGCTAAAATTCTAACCGTTATAAATGGTCAAAACGTTTTGGAATATGCTATTAATATTAATAAGATTAAGCCAGGAAATAATGAAATTAAGAATATTCTTTTTTCCATAACCGACGACAAATTACTTCAAGCTACTGGTGGTATCGTTCAAGGAATGAGTGGATCGCCTATTATTCAAGGTGATTATATCATTGGGGCAGTGACACATGTTATTGTTGACAATCCGACGCATGGATATGGTATATTCATAACTAAAATGTTAGAAGAAGCAGAAAAGTGAAAATAAATTTCACTTTTTCTTTTAAAAAAATTATGTTACAATATAGTTGGTGATTAAAATGAATTTAATTGATTTACCTAAAATTGAACTACATCTTCATTTAGACGGTTCCTTACATGCTTCACGAGTTAAACAATTTTTGCACAATGAATATTCGTTAACCGAAGTTTATGAAATGTTACAAGTCAAAAATAATTGCGCGAGTTTAAATGAATATTTAACATGTTTTAGTGTTCCTTTAAAAGTTTTACAGACAGCTGCTAATTTAACTATAGCAGCTAATGATTTAAAAGATGACTTAATTAAAGACCACGTTATATATGCTGAAGTACGCTTTGCACCCCTATTACATTTAAATAAAGGTCTTAGTATAGAAGATGCAGTTAAAGCTGTTTTAAAAGGATTTAAACACCAAAAAATCAAAATAAATCTACTTCTGTGCTTAATGCGTGGCAGTTCATATGAACTTAATCAAGCAACTATTTTGGTTGCTAAAAAGTTTTTACATAAAGGGGTATGTGGACTTGATTTAGCTGGCGCTGAAAATTTATATGAAACGTCTTTATATAAAAAATTGTTTACATATGCAAACAAGCTTAATATTCCTTTTACTATTCATGCCGGTGAAGCCAGTGGTAAAAAAAGTATTAAAACAGCTATTTCTTTTGGAGCATCTCGAATTGGCCATGGAATTAACTACGAAGGTGATAAACAAATATTAACATCATTAATTAATAAAAAAATTGCTTTAGAAATTTGCCCTAGTAGTAATTTGCAAACCGCTTCTATTAAAACTATAAAAAAACTCCCATTATATGAATTATATAAAGCGGGAGTTATAGTTACTATTAACACTGATAATAGAACAGTTTCCAATACTAACTTAGTTAAAGAATATACCATACTTTTAAATAATTTTGATATTAATATGGCCGATTTAATTAAAATGAACGAATATGCTATTGCCTCTTCTTTTTTACCAATTATAGAAAAAGAAACTTTATTAAAAGATTATCGAAAACTTCTTGATTTATATTACCTCAAAATTAGTTAAATTACCATTATCAGCAATCATCTTAGTTATTTTATCTTCAATAGATTTTAATTTATCATCACATTCTTTAGCTAATTTCATAGCCTCAAAATATTTATTAATAGAATTATCAAGATCAATTTCTCCATTTTCTAATTCATTAACAATTTGTTCTAATTTAGTTATTTTTTCTTCAAACTTTTCCACTTTTTCCATTTCTTAACCTACTTTCTTCTATTGTAGCAATCAACTCATGATGATATGTTTTTATGGTAATAGTATTTTTAGTTATTTTATCAAAATTAGTTATCAATTGATTATTTTGATAAATTAATGTATAACCTTTTTTTAATATATCTAAAGGATTTACTAATTGTAGTTTTTCAATTAAATTAATTAGTTTTGTTTTTTTTATGTTTATTTTATTAACTAGATGATTATTTATTTTTTCTTGCAAATAATCAAGTTTTTGTCTTCTGTTTTCTAACATAACAAGGGGATTTTTTAATATAAATGAATTTTTAATAGTTTCTAAATGTAATTTATTGTAATTTATTTTACACATGAGACTTTCATGTAACCGAATTTTAAATTGTTAAAGTTTTTTTTTTATATCAGCGACATTATTTACTGATAATTCTGCAGCGCTTGTCGGTGTAGGTGCTCTTAAATCAGCAACGAAGTCACTGATAGTAAAATCAGTTTCATGGCCTACAGCGCTTATTATAGGTATTTTTGACTCGTATATAGCCTTAGCAACTATTTGCTCATTAAAAGGCCATAAGTCTTCTATACTACCCCCGCCTCTGCCTATTATTAATACATCTAATTCACACGTATTCGCATATTTAATATTTTTAACAATATCTTTAGCTGCACTTTCTCCTTGAACAAGACTAGGAAACAAAATTATTTGAGCAATCGGATAACGTCTTTTAATCGTCGTTATTATATCCTTAACCGCCGCCCCCGTCTTAGCTGTTACAACGCCTATACAATTTGGATATTTAGGTATTGGTAACTTATGATCTTTATCAAAATATCCTATTTGTTTTAATTGTTCCTTTAATTTTTCAAAGGCCTGATAGAGATTACCAATACCATCTTCTTGCATATGTTCAACATATATTTGATAACGACCAGTTGTCTCATAAATACTTATTCTACCAATTACTAATACTTTAATCCCCTCTTGAGGAATAAATTTTAGTTTACTAGTATTTTTATTAAACATAATGGCATCTATTTTACTATTTTCATCTTTAATAGAAAAATATAAATGACCAGTACTATGTTTTTTATAATTAGATATTTCCCCTTTAATAAAAACAATTTTAAGATTATCATCAGTAGCAAATTTATACTTCAAATATTTGGTAATAGCACTTACTGGTAAATATTTATTGTCCATAGTCAACCTTGTTTTTATATATTTTATCTAAAATGCCGTTGATCATTTTTTTAACCTCATCATCCGAGTATTTTTTAGCTAGTTCAATTGCTTCATTAATAGCTACCACTGAAGGTGTTTTAGTATAAAGAAGTTCATATATAGCCATTCTTATTATCGCTATATCAGTATTACCTAAACGATTAATTGTCCAATTTTTTAAATTTTCGTTAGCTATTTTATCTATGTCATTTTTATAAGTTATAACACCATATACGGTATCTTTAATAAATTCATTATCAATATTAATTGTATTTTTTATAATAACGTTTATATCATAATCAATATTATTTTGTTCAAATATATTACTTTGATATAGAATAGTCATTATTTTTTCTCTAGCTTCGGATCTATTTAATTTTTCCATATTTAATCACCCTTATATCATTTTATCACATAAATAATATTTTTTGGTAAAAAAAAGATACTAATTACAAATATCTTATTTCTATTTACTTTATTTTATTTCATAACCAAGATATAATGAAACAATCGTCCATATTTGTAAATATAAAATAGTTACAAATAATAAAATCCAACCAATTACCGGAATAATTACACATAATATAAAGGTATAAGGGGTTAAATATAATTCTTTACCAGGAATATTTAATCTACCAGCTGTAAGGCATAATATTTGAATAAAAAATATATAAAGCATGATAATACCAGGGATTATGAAACAAGCAAAACCAAGTAACCAATAGTACCATTTAGCATACCAAGCATTTTTATCGTATACATCTAATAAAGCACCTAAAATTAAAGTACTTGTTCCTTGTGTCATTATTATTAATAATAGCCATATCCACCAATTTTCTTGTTTTAATATTTTCATTTTTCACTCCTCCTTCTTATATTATTATTTATGTTGTTTGTTTATCATTTAATTCTTTTAATTTATATAATGTAGTTAAAGCCTCTAAAGGCGTTAAATTTAAAGGATCAATTTTAGTTAATTCTTGTTCTATGATATTTGGCTTATCATTTAAAACAGGATCGATTTTTTGGATTTTTAAATCGATTTTTTGTTCTTTATTCTCATATATTTTTAATATATCATCAGCTCTTTTTATAAGGCTTACCGGTAGGTTTGAAAGTTTAGCAACATGAATACCATAACTTTTATCGACACTACCATTTTTAATTTTATGAAGAAATGTTATTGTACCATTTTCTTCTTGAGCACTAACATGAATATTTTTTAAATTTTCTAAAGTATTTTCTAAATCAGTTAATTCATGATAATGTGTTGAAAACAAAGTTTTAGCATGAACAAAATTATGAATATATTCAAGAATAGCTTGCGCCAAGGCAATACCATCAAAAGTAGCTGTTCCTCTTCCCAGTTCATCAAATAACATGAGACTATTTTCACTAGCATTAGTTATAGCTTCTTTAGCTTCTAACATTTCAACCATGAACGTTGATTGTCCGCTTACTAAATCATCACTAGCTCCTATTCTAGTAAATATAGCGTCAAAAATAGGTAAAGTGGCTTTTTTAGCAGGAACAAAAGAACCAATTTGAGCCATTATAATAGTTATTGCCACTTGACGCATATAAGTTGATTTACCAGCCATATTTGGCCCAGTTATTAGTAATATATTAGTTTTTTCATCCATTATAATATCATTTTCAACATATTCCGTTTTACTTACTTTTTCTAAAACTGGATGACGATTATTAATTATTTTTATTTCACGGTTATTTGTTAAAATCGGTCTTACATAGTTATTTTCTTCAGCTATAGTTGCTAAAGATTGTAAGACATCTATTTCACTAATTATTTTAGCATTATTTTGTAATTTAGGAATATAACTTTTTATTTCTTCTCTTATTTTATTAAATAATTGATATTCTAATTCAATTATTTTCTCTTCAGCTGTTAATATTAATGCTTCTTTTTCTTTTAAAATTGGGCTTATATATCTTTCACAGTTACTTAGTGTTTGTCTTCTTTCATAACCAAAATCATCTTTAACGAGACTAATATTGCCTTTAGATATTTCAATATAATAACCAAATATTTTATTATAACCAATTTTTAAATTTTTAATTTTAGTCCTTTCTCTTTCGGTCATCTCAAAGTGAGCAACAAAGTCTTTACCACCTTTTCTTATAATTTTTAATTCGTCTAATTCCTTGTTATATCCCTCTTTAATTAAATAGCCTTCTTTTAGTGATATAGGTGGATTTTCATGAATACCTTTTTCTAAAAGAATATATAAATCAGTAATAGGTTCAATAGTTTTACTATAGTTAATTAGTTTTAAAATTTGTTTTATTTTTGGAAAAGTATTTAAAGATTTTTTCATCTGCAACAAATCCCGAGCATTAGCTGTACCAAAAGCTATTTTACCGCTTAATCGTTCCAAATCGTAGACTTCATTTAAAATGTTTTGAAGATCACTTTTAATAATAAACTCTTTAATTAAGGTAGCAATAATATCATATCTTTTGTTTATTTCTTGTAAATCAGTTAGTGGATAATTAATCATAGTTGCAAGCATTCTTGAACCCATGGCTGTTTTTGTTTTATCAAGTAACCAAATTAATGAATAATTTCTTTGTTTTAATCTAATTGTTTCTGTTAGTTCAAGATTTCGCTTAGTATGAATATTCATTTTTAAAAATTTTTGGTTATTTTTAATAATAGCTTTTTGTAAGTGTTTTAAAGACCTTTTTTGGGTTTTATTGATATAACTTAAAAGATGTTTAATTGTTTTTATATATCTTACGTCTTCTATCTCATCATAAACATAACTATACTCGGTATTAACTATATCGTTTGTTATAGTAATAGGAATGTTAAATTGTTTTTTTAATGTGTCTGTAATATTTTTATCAATTTTATCAGTTGTAATTATTTCTTTAATATTTAAGTTAATTACTTCACTAATTACTTTAGTTGCTTCATGATTTAAAAGTAATACATATATTTCTCCGGTAGATATATCAGCATAGCTAATGGCATAGGCATGTTCAAATTCTATAATATTACCTATGTAGTTATTTTCTTTTTCATTTAAGATATCAGTATTTAAATTAGTACCTATACTTATTATTTGAACAACATCTCTTTTAACTATTCCTTTAGTATTTTTAGGATCTTCTAATTGTTCACATATGCCAACTTTATAACCTTTTTCGGTTAATTTGGTTATATAAATATTGGCAGCATGATGAGGAATACCACACATAGGTATTTTTTCATCTAAACCGGCATTTTTACCAGTAAGTGTTAGTTCTAATTCACGAGAAGCAGTTATGGCATCTTCAAAAAACATTTCATAAAAGTCACCTAAACGAAAAAACAAAATTATGTCATTATTTTCTTCTTTTATTTTTAAATATTGTTTCATCATGGGCGTAACTTTACTCATATCTACTTCACTACGTTTCATTTTATCACATTAATCTAATTAGTTTAGATTCCTTTCTTTGACTTTTAAAATAATTTTTGAAAAAAAATTAGAAATTAGAAAACAAGTGTTTTCTAATTTTTTATATTATACTTTTGTTATGAACCTATATATGTTATTTTAGCATATCCATTACCACTATTTCCTGTTATA
>JAVWOV010000020.1:8396-14481 GCA_036636255.1 Bacilli bacterium | reverse complement strand
TACTATTTAAGAAAAAGTGAAAACTTTCGTGTCTAAAAACTTGACCTAGATCCATATTACATCTTTACAAGAGTATATTCAACTTGTAGAAGATTGGATATTATTTTATAACACAACTAGATTAAAGTCAAAAGTTAAGAAAAAGAGAAAAACTTATACAAAAAGAGAAAAATAATTTTTCCTTTTTAATATATTATTTTTGTATTAATGTCTCCTAAATGGGGTTCACATCAATAAATCAGTTTTTCTATGCAAAAAAAGTTGGGCCTTGTGTTAGGATAACACGCTTACGGTCATCATTAGTAGAATTAACTTTAGAATTAGTTTGTGAATTAACTTTAGAATTAGTTTGTGAAGTTTCTTTATTAATGACAGGATCAACTTTTTTAAATTCATTCATTACTTTAAACATTGTTTTAGCATTATTAAAGACCGGTGAAACTTGTTTTACAACCGGAATAACTTGATTAATAATACCTAACGTTCGTTGAGTATTAGTTAAAATTGAGCTAAAACTAAACCCTTTACCAAAAATACTTTTTAAAAGACCACCACCCATGGGTCCAGTAAACGAAGCTGGATTACCAAAGTAAGGATTATAATAATTCATAATTAATCCTCCCTTCTAAATTATTATATGAAATAAGTAAAAAATGTTTTACAAAAACTAAAAATATGTTATAATAATTATAAGATAAAAGAATATATCAAGGTTCAAGGTGGAAGGTGTGTTATAATGGATAAAAGCAGTTTACCTTTTTTAAACGAAATTATAAGAATACCTTTAAATATGATTAAATTTATTACCAAGGGTTTTTTATTTATTATAATTGTTATGTCACTATTAGTTTATAGATTTTTAAAAGCCTTTTTAACAGGCCTTTTTTGCTTGTTTTATCCCATTATTTTTCTTATATATGAAAGACAATCATCAAATGTTGTTAAACCTAAAAAAGGAAAAAAAAATAAACAAAAAGCAATGAAAATTGATGAAAAAGGAAAAACATTACCTTTAACAATTAAACAACAGGAAAAAGGTCAACGGTTACAAACAATGCAAACTGAAAAAAATAAAAATAATGAAATAGAAAGGGTTAAAAAAGAGGCTTTAATCAATCAAAAGAATATTCAAAAAGAAGAAAAAAGAAAGAAGAAAATCGACGAATTAACAAAAAAAAGACAAGATATAATAAAAAAAAGAGAATTACAACATAAAGAATCATTAGAACAAAAGTATTTGCAAAGACAAAGTAAAAATATCGATAATGCTAGTGATGTAAAACATGAAATTAGTGTTCAAATTAAAAACGATAAAAACAAGATTAAAAATGAAAAATATTTACAACGTTTAGATTTAATTAATAAGCGAAATATTTTGATAAATCAACAGAAGGAACTAAAACGCCAACAAAAAGCTAGAAATAAGCTTAGTGCCAGGGATAAAGGAAAAGAAGAATTAATAGTTCAAAAAAATAAGCTTCGTCAGGAAAAAGAACAATTAAAAGAGGAACAAAGATTACAAAAATTGGAATTATATAAGCAAAAAAAAATAGAAAAACAACAGGTTATTGAAAAAAAAGAGCGTATTAAAGAACAAAATCAATTAGAAAAAATTAAACGAGGAAAAGAATTAAAAAAAAGATTATCGGATAAGTACGAAAACGAGAATATTCAAAAACCTAGTAGTTTAAATACGCTTAGCAAAACAATTAATCAAATACCTAAAAATATAAAAGCAGCTATTATTGCAAAATATAATAGTTTAACGATTGTTAAAAATATTAAAAACAAACGTGATATTAATAGACAAGCATTGTTAATAAGTTTTGAAGGTGATGACGCTAAAAAATCTGATGAAAAATTAACTTATCAATATGTTGCTAAGGATCCAAATGGTAAAGTGGTTCGTGATTATTTTGATGCTTATTCAAAGGTAGAAGTTCATTCTTTTTTATTAAGTGAAGGCTATGAAGTATATAGTATTAAAACATCATCGGTAATTCAAATTTTAAACGGCGGTTTTCAAAACAAAAAAATAAAGCAAAAAGATTTAGTTTTCTTTTTAACGCAATTATCAACTTATATTAAAGCGGGTATTTCTTTAATAGATGCTTTGAAAATACTCTCAAGACAATATAAAAAAAAATCGTATCAAAAAATATTTAGAACTATTATTTATGATTTAACAATGGGAGAAAATTTTTCTCAATCATTAGAAAAACAGGAAAAGTCATTTCCAAAATTATTAATAAATATGGTTAAAGCAGCGGAGATGACCGGTGATTTAGCAGAAACTTTAGATGATATGGCTGAATATTATACCGAAACGGAAAAAACTAGAAAACAAATGTTTACTGCTTTGTTATATCCAACTATTATTTTAGTTGTAGCTGTAGCAGTTTTATCTTTTATCATGATATATATTATTCCAAAATTTGTTTCTATTTATGAAAGTATGGATGTTGATCAAATTCCATCAATAACTTTGATGGTTCTAGGTTTTAGTGATTTTATGCAAAAATATTATTTGTTTTTGTTTATTGGTTTTGTTGGTTTAGTAATTTTAATAAAATTAATGTTTGCTAAGATGAAAATTTTTAGAGCTATGTTACAATGGTTTATGATGCATATTCCTGTTTTTGGACAAATTATCATATATAATGAAGTAACTATGTTTACTAAAACTTTTAGTTCATTATTACGTCATAATGTTTTTATAACTGATAGTATGGAAATATTAAATAAAATAACTAATAATGAAATATATAAAATGTTAATAATAGATACTATTACTAATCTTGCTCGGGGTGATAAAATATCTTTAGCATTTAAGGATCATTGGGCTTTTCCAGTACCTGCTTATGAAATGATTGTTACTGGTGAAAAAACTGGTCAATTAGCAGAAATGATGGCTAAGGTATCTAGTTATTATCAAGAAATGCATAAAAATTTAGTTGTACGAATGAAAACGTTTATTGAACCGATATTAATAGTTTTTCTAACTGTTGTTGTTGGTATAATTATTTTGTCAATTGTTGTACCGATGTTTAATATGTATTCGGTTATTCAAATGCAATAAGGAGGAAATATGGAAGTATATTATGCTGTTATATTATTTATAATGGGTACTATTTTGGGGTCGTTTTATAATGTTGTAGGTTATCGTTTACCTAAGGGTGAATCAATTGTGTATCCATCATCACATTGTCCAAATTGTAATCATTTGTTAAAACCTATGGAATTAATTCCAATATTATCATTTATTTTTCAATTAGGAAAGTGTCGTAACTGTAAACAGAAAATATCTTGGTTTTATCCAATATTTGAATTGTTAGGCGGTGTATTATTTTTATTAGCATATATGTCATTTGGTTTAACTTGGGAGTTGTTAATAGCTTTAACCTTTATTTCTATGGTATTAATAATCATTGTTAGTGATTATCATTATTTAATTATTCCTGACAGTATTATTATTATAACTGTTATAGCTTTAATTATTGAAATGTTTTTTATTAAAGGTTTTCAAATGACTTTAATAGCTATTATTAGTGGTATAATTGCTTTTGCGGCGATGCTTTTATTAAAAAAGTTTGGTGATTTAATATTTCAAAAAGAATCAATGGGTGGAGGCGATATAAAATTAATGTTTATTTTTGGCCTTATGTTTGACTGGCCTATTGCATTATTATCAATATTTATTGCCTCTTTAATAGGGTTACCTATATCATTAATAATAATGTTTAAAAAAAATACGCATATTGTACCATTTGGCCCTTATTTATGCGCGGCGGCTTTGATATTGTTGTTATTACATGTAGATAGTAGTACTATTATGAATATACTAAATCATTAAAATATAGTAGTAAATTAAAAGTTAATAAATATAATAAAAACTCGATTAAAATATATAATCGGGTTTTTTGTTAAAAACTTGGATCTTTAATAACGTCGGAATTAGATTTATTAATAGATTCCATAATAGGATTAATTGTATGATTAGAAATAGGAGTAGTGACAATATTATTGTTAGGAGTACTAATGATTCTTGGTGTTTTAGTTATTATATCGGGATTCGTGGTGTTTTTTTCTTTACTTATATTAGTGTATTTAATAGCAGTTTTTAAATCAAATTTTTGTTCTCCTTTACGCCCGTCATTATCTAGTTCAATAAGTTTTAATACTTCTTCAAAAGTAGTATCTCCCTTAATAACTTTTTCTAAACCATCTTGTAGCAAAGTTATAACATCAGCTTGATAAACAAGTTCACGCAATTTTTCTTTGGGAACATTTTCACTAATTGCATCTTTAATATCGTCGTTAATTAGTAGTACTTCATGAATAGCAATACGGCCACTATAACCGGTATTACAAACTTCACAACCATTAACGGTATAAATTTGATTAATATCCTTACCTAAAACTTTCTTAAATAAAGATTTTTCATATTCATTCGTTTCTCTAATTGATTTACATTTTGGACATAGATGACGGGCTAATTTTTGTGAAATAATTCCCGTTAAAGCACTAGCAAGTAAATATCTTTCTACTTCCATATCAAGTAAACGTTCAATTGTATTTAAAGAATTATTAGTATGGACAGTAGAGAGTACTATATGACCGGTAATTGATGCTCGAACAGCAATTTTGGCTGTTTCTGTATCACGGATTTCGCCGATCATAATTATATTAGGATCTTGTCTTAAAATTGATCTTAAGGCGCTTGCAAACGTTAAACCTATCTCACTATTAGTTTGTACTTGATTAACTCCGGCGATATCCATTTCAATTGGATCTTCAACTGTAACGATATTAGTATCTTCTTTGTTTAATTTTTGAATCATCGAATAAACAGTTGTAGACTTACCACTACCAGTAGCACCTGTAACTAAAATAATTCCATGGGGTACACTAATCATTTTTAAAACCTTATGGTAATTTTCTTCACTAAAACCTAAACTTTCTAAACCACTTAAACTCATTGAGTAGTCTAAAATACGAATTACAATTTTTTCACCTTCACTAGTAGGTAAAGCTGATACCCGCATATCCATATCGATGTTTTGAATGGTTGTTTTAATAGCTCCATCTTGTGGTAAACGGGATTCGGTAATATTCATTCCCGAAATTATTTTAATACGGGTAATTAAGTTTTTCTTAATTGTATTAGGAACTTCGGCATAATCCATTAAGGAACCATCAATTCTAATTCTAATTTTCATAAAATTATTTAATGGATCAAAATGAATATCAGATGCACCTCTTTTAGTAGCGTCTAACATTATTTCATTAACGACTTCAACGACGGGCATTTTCTCAAAATCAAATTTTTTTATCACTGCTTGTCAACCCCTTTTTATTCATTAAGGACTAGCTTTTATCCTAAATATATTATATAATAGTTTTAATACAATTACAATAAAAAAGGAGCGGTTTTATGAAAAAAAATAATAATCGAGGATTTATGCTGATTGAAACATTAATATGTTCAACATTTATTGTAGGAATATTAATTGTTTTATATACACAGTTTGAACGCATTAATAAAAGTTATGAGGATAGTTTTAAATATAATACTGTTAATAATTTATATCTCGTTAATAATTTTAAAATGTATTTACTCCAAAACGGTGGTGAAAGTTTACTTAATAATTTAAATAGTACCAATTATTTTATTGATATAACGGCTTGTCCAAGTCCATTACAAGAAGTAAATTATTGTAATAATTTAATAAAAGATTTAAATATAAAGCAAATAATTTTTTCGTCAAATGATTTAAATACTAAAATTAAAGATCAAGATATAACATCACCTTCTTTATTAAAATTTATAAAAAATGTTAAATTAGTAAATAGTGGTTATGTTATATATGTTGAATTTAATGATAAAACATTTGCTATTGCTAAAGTATTTTAAGGAGGTAAATTATGAATAATAAGGGTTTTACGATGATAGAATTAATTGTATCATTTACTTTGACTTCTATTATTATTATTTTTTTAACACAAATTATTATTAATTTAAAAGAAGTACAGGAATATTCAGGAATTAAAACAGATTTATTAATAAAACAATCTAATATTTCTA
>JAVWOV010000020.1:0-8386 GCA_036636255.1 Bacilli bacterium | reverse complement strand
ATAAAATAAATAAGGAATTAACGCAAAAAAAAATAGTAAATATAGAAGAGTGTAATGATATTCCTGATTATTGTCTAAATTTTATTTTTGATGATGGTAATAATTCTAAATTAATTGTTGATAAGGCTAATAAAATTATCGCATATGATGGTGATAAAATAAAGCTAATTGAAAATAGTTTTTTTGGTGATATATCGGTATCAATAAATCCGGTAATTGGTGTTGCTAGTGATAAATTTGATTCTATTCTTACTCTTCAAATAGATATTAATCATCAATATTTTAAAAATCAATCGTTTGGATTATATTTAATTTATCAATATGATTATCAACAAATGCCTATTGACACATTAAACTTTGGTTAAAGTAAAAAATCAAATAATAAATAAACAAAAATAGCGGCAATACTAGCATGCATTAATCGAGCTGTTAAAAATGGTAAATATTTAATCCCCGTGTCACTTAAAATACTAATAACTTGCATGTGAACGGATAATCCACCAAAGGATAAAATCATTGTTGCAATAACAGCTTTAAATTTTAAGGGGATTTCTAAAATACTAACATGTTTAAGACCTTGAGTCATTTCAAAAAAGCCATTTAATATGCTTTGATTATAATTGTTAAAATTAATATTGTTGGAAATAATGGTTGTAATACATAAGAACATGGTCACAATTCCTAAAATAAGTAATAAGGTATTAATACTGTTTACTAAGGAATTAGTGATAATCTGACCAAAGTTATATTCGTTATTTATTCTTTTTTTATGCATATTATTAATAGCATTTTTAAACGAAACTTTAACATTATGTTCGTTGCATGGATAATAACTCCTGAAAATTAAACCGATAATAATATTAGTAACATAATGGCAAAACAAAATTAACCAACCAACTTCTTTATTATTTAAAAATAAAATGGCTACCGTTCCTAAAATAAATAAAGGATTTGAAAAATGTGTAAAAGTTAAGACTTTACTTGCTTCATTAACGTCAATTAATCCTTTTAAATAAAGTTCTTTAACATATTTAGCATTACTAGGAAAACCAGAAATAAGGCTCATAATAAAAACAAATGCACAATTACCTTTTACTCTAAATAAATGATACATAAGGGGTTTAAATAATTCTCCAACTAGCTCAACAAAACCATAATTAACTAAAATTTCTGATAAAACAAAAAAAGGGAATAATGATGGGAAAATATTATCGCGCCAAACGGCAAAAGAAAAAACAACCGATTTTAAAATAGATTGGGATTCTGTTAAAATTTCAAAAACTAAAAATAAGAGAATACTCATTATAATAATGCTTACGATTTTTCTGTTCATAATTTCCCTCGGTTTTGCTATTCTATTAATAGAAAGGAAGTAATCCATGATTAATAAAATATATGAAAAAACAAAGAATTTTATAAAAGAAAATTATAAATTTATGTTATTTTTAATTTTTTTAACTATCCTTTTTAATTTTAAACTACCTTATTTTATTACTACTAATGGTGGGCTATTAAATATTGAAGATAAAATAACAATTAATACAAAAAAAGAGACAAAAGGTTCATTTAATTTAGCTTATGTTAATGAACTTCAAGCGACTTTACCAACTTTGTTAATTGCTAAATTAAATAAAGATTGGCAAATAATTAAGAAACAAGAAATGATTATGAATAATGAGGAAATAAAGGATATTTATATAAGAGATGCTTTATCTTTGCAAGAAGCAAATACTAATGCTATTTTTTTAGCTTATCAAAAAGCACATAAAAAAGTAACGATAAAACAAAATAAAATGTATGTTATTTATATTGATCAACAGGCTAAAACTAATTTAAAAATAGGTGATCAAATAATTAAAATAAATAATCAAGCTATAATTAATAAAGAAGAATTATTAAATAAAATAAAACAATTAAATAATCATGAAAAAATTAAGCTTGAGGTAAAAAACGAAAATAATATAACAACTAAAACGGCAATTTGTTTCAAAAAAAATGATAATATACTTTTAGGAATAATGCTTGCTAATGTTAAGGATATAGAAACTAGTCCTAATATATCAATAAAGTTTAAAGATTCTGAATCTGGTTCTTCTGGGGGCTTGATGATGAGTTTGGCTATTTATAACAAATTAATTAAGCAAGATATTACAGGTGGAAGAAAAATAGTTGGAACGGGTACTATTGACGAAGTAGGTAATGTTGGCAGTATTGGAGGAGTAGCATATAAATTAAAAGGTGCTGTTTTAGCTAAAGCAGATATTTTTTTAGTACCGGCTGGTAAAAATTATCGAGAAGCTATTAATTTAAAAAACAAAAATGATTATGAAATAAAAATCATTCCAGTAAAAACATTTGATGAGGCAATAAAAGTATTAAAGCAATAGTGATTAATTGCTTTTTTTCAATATACAATAATGTTTATTTTTGGATTTTTATTAAGTGTTTAAACTAATTAGTAAGATACTATTTTAACTTTTTTCTTTATCAAATATCAAAAACAATGTTATTAAATTTAAAAATATGATACAATATATTAGAGAACTAAATATTGTTGATTAGTTAAAAAGGAGCAGTTAAAATGAAAGAAAAAGTTAAAAATTTTAAAAAAGCTTTTACCTTAGTAGAACTTATTGCTGTTATATTTATTGTTGGTATGCTTTTTTTGTTAGCTATTCCGCCTATTAATAAAACAATTCAAGATAAACGTAAAGATTTATTGGATACACAATATATGAATATTCAATTAGGTGCACAAAATTGGGCGTCTGATCATTTAAAAGATATAAATACTACTAGTAATATTTTCACTTTGACTTTAGGTGATTTAAAAAACACGGGTTATGTGGATGAAAATATTACTAATCCTATCACTAAAAAAGAATTTTCTAACAATATGGTTATTAAGATAATTGTTGGTAATGGTAAAGATGTTAGTTATGATATTGGTAAAGATCCTGAAACTGATAATAACGATGAACATAATAAAAATGCACCAAGTATTATTTTAAATGGTGAAAATACACAATATATTGAAATAAATACAGCTTACAAAGAACAGGGTTTTAAAGCTTTAGATAAAAACGGTAACAATGTTACTGATGTTAGTACCGTTTATGAAAAAAAAACTACTACAGGTTATGAACCTATTTCATCTGTTGATACTAGTAAATTGAATATGTATCGTGCTACTTATACTGCTTCACATAATGGGTTAACAACTAAAGCTTATCGTAGCATTATGGTTAGAGATACTATAAGACCGGTAATAACTGTTGATAATCATACTAAAGATTATACTATTTCGTTAAATAAAAACGAAACTTTTACAGTACCAACGGCAACTGTTACGGATAATAGTTTAGAAACTATTACAGCAACAAAAACAGGTTCAATTGACACTACTATTGATGGTGCTTCAAAAATAACTTATGAAGCAATTGATAGTAGCGGTAACAAAAATCAAATAGTTGTAACTGTTTATATAACATCTTCACCAACGTGTACAATTAAAATAACGCCTACGGAATATAGTAAAAAGGCTACTTTAACTATTGAATCAGATAATTATTTAGTATCAAAATTTGCATTTGGAACTGAAGAATATTCAAATGTAAGAACTAAAAAAATAATTGAAAATGGTAATTATACAGCTAAAGTTATTAATAATAAAGGCTTAGTTGGTAATTGTAGTAAAGAAGTTACCACTATTGATAATGAAAAACCAATTATAACGTATAATACTAATTTGATTAATAATTGGTCTAAAGAAGATTTTAATGTTAATGTCAATATTCAAGATAATATTAGTGGTATTAAATCAATTTCCTATTGTAAAACACGTATGGCTGAATGTGTTTTGAATGAAGAATTAAATATTCATAGTGGTAGTAAAAATATAAATTTTCCTATATTAATATCAGATGAAAGTTTAACTAATAATATTTGTATTAAAGTTGTTGATATTGTTGGCAATGAACAACAAAGCTGTAGTAAGGATGTTGTTGGTTATTATAAGTTAGATAAAACATTACCATCGTTTACTTGGAGTGGACCTGATAAGACTATAGGTAAAACAGATGATATAATTACTTATACTTTAAATCTAAATGAAGCAAATATTGCTGATAGTGATATAAATAGTACTGATTTTATTATAAATAGTACTAATGGGGTAATTGCTAATATACTTAGTATTATTAAAAATAATAATCAATATGTAATAAAGTTAAAAATAGTTAGCGGTAATGGAAATGTTAATTTAATTCCTAAAGCTGGCATTGTTAGTGATTTAGCGGGTAATGTTAACGCTAGTACGCCAGCTAGTAATAGTGTAATAGTTGATAATAATCCACCAACTGTAACTTTTAATGATGATGGCTTATTTAATAGTAATGGTTGGGCTAAAAATGATTTTAATGTTAATGTTGTTTTAGCTGATATTAATAATGTTACTAGTAGTTTATATTGCCAAACAACGTTAGAAACTTGTACACCTAATTTAATTATTCCTAATAATATTATTATTAATGAAAATAGTGACAAAAATAAAATATGCGTGCTAGCTATTGATTCAGCACTTAATTCTAAAACAATGTGTAAAACATATAAATTAGATAAAAGTTTACCCACTTGTAATATAGCTAACAATCCTACTAATTGGACTAATAGTATAAATTTAAACGTAGTAGGCAACGATACTGTTAGTGGGGTAAAAGGTATTAAAAATAGTACTGAATCCAATTATACTTTAGGTAATAATTATAATTATGCTGTTAACACTAACAAAGAATATATTTTTAATATTATTGATAACGCTGATAATACTAATAGTTGTAATGCTAGTGTAACTAAACTTGATAAAATAATTCCTACTATTAGTAGTGTATCATTTGATACTAATTGGACTAGTACTAATAAAACTATAACTGTTACTGCGAATGATAATGAAAGTGGTATTAGTGGTTATCAAATAACTGATAATACGAATATCCCAACTAGTTTTATAACTAGTGGTTCTTCATCATGGACAAGTCCTAATCATTATCCTATGGGGACATATTATGTTTGGGTAAAAGATAATGCAGGTAATATTAGTAATTATAGTTCTAAAAATATAAATAAAATAGATAATACTAATCCTACTAGTAGTTTAACTTTAAAAACAACTGATAATAATTTTTATACATCTGAAACATGTACAAATAAAAATGTAAATGCTACTTTAGTTGGTACGGATAATGAAAGTAAAATAATGGGTTATTTATGGAACGGTTCTAGTTATATTAGTGTTAATCCACCGGAATCACCGTTAACAAAAACGGATACTATTAGTCAAGTTAAAAATTTAAATGCTAAAGTTAAAAATGAAGCGGGATTAGAGTCATTAAATAATAGTGCTAATGTAAAAATCGATAAAGAAATACCTATTATTACTTATACTATAAATCCTAGTAGTCCTGATGGTGATAATAGTTTTTATAAAACTATGCCTATGGTAAATATTTTAGGAACTGATACTGGTTGTGCGGGTTTTCAAGGGTATAAATATCAAACAAGTATTGATAATGGTTCATATACTTCTTTAAGTAATATACAAACTAATAATAATGAAATAAATAATATTGTAACTAATAATGAATGTAAAAATATTCAATATAAAGTAATTGGTTATGATAATGTTTTTAATGAATCAGTTAGTAATCAAAGCGCTGTTTTTAAATATGATCAAACAGTTCCTATCATGACTATTGAAGGTCATAGTAGTGATTATACTAAAACATTTGAAACAAGTAATAGTTATCCTATACCGGAACCAGTTGTTACTGATAATTGTAATCAGCCGGTAACAATAACGAAAACAGGTTCGTTCATTCCAGCTGTTGGTAACACGGAAGGTAATTTTACTATAACTTATAAGGCAACAGATAAAGCTGGTAATATTAAAGAAATAACTTTAACTTATATTATAAAAGATACTATTGGGCCAAATTTAAATATTGATTTAAATCCATCAACACCTAACGGGCTTAATAACTGGTATAAAACTGATGTTGGTGCTACGATAACAGCTACTGATACGGGTACTGGTATTAATAATATAAAATATTGTATAACTAATAGTAGTGATTGTACGCCTAATACGGTAATAACAAGTGGTGCTAATGTATCTATTAATATTGAAGGGAATGTTTTAATAAAAGCTATTACGACTGATAAAGCTCAAATACCTAATAGTACTACAAGTACTAAAGTAATTAAAATTGATAAAACAAAGCCTAATGTTACTAGTGCTTATGCGGGTGCTATGTTATATAAAGATCCAACTTTTGCAACAGGATTAAATGGTATTAGTATATATAACAATACGGGTAATGGTAATGTAACTATTAATAGACAAGCTATTTCCTCAAATGAAGGAAATTATGGTTTGAAAATAACTACCAGTGGTACGGCATCACCTGCTCATGGCGGATTTTCTTTTGTTACGCAAACAGAGGCTAGTAAAGTTTTTGTTACACGAATTGTTGCTAAAATCCCAGTTGGTTATAGTATTAATTGGGGTTCTAATGCCTTTGGTGGTGGTACACAATCGTGGTTAACATCACAACAAGGAACAGGTAGTTATGAAGAGTATATTTGTAAAGTGACGGTAGGAACTAATGGAACGTATAGTTCAACTAATTTCTTTTATTTAAGTGGCGGTACCACGCCAACAACTAACCCGATTGATTGGTACGTAACATATGCTACAGTAATAGATACGACTAAATGGGATATTAATAACAATGTAATATATGTTGGTGAAGATAATATTTCTGGTGTAGTTAAAACTGGTTATAATACTTCAAATACTTTAGAAAGTTTAAATAATCATCCTTATACTAATAATAATAAAATTGGTCCAATTATAAAAGATTTGACACTGAATAATAATTATTATGCATGGGTTCAAGATGAAGCTGGGAATACTAATGTGTCAAATCCGATTAATGTTTCTTATATTGATACTACGGCGCCAGTTGCTACATTGTCATTAAAGACAGCAGATAATAATTCTTATACATCAGGAGCTTGTACTAATCAAAATGTAACCGCTACTTTAATTGCTACGGATGATCAAAGTAAAATAAAGGGCTATTTATGGAGTGGTTCTAGTTATACTAATGTAAATCCACCGGAATCACCGTTAACAAAAACTGATACGATAACAACTTCAAAAAATATAAATCCTAAAGTAATAAATGATGCTGGTTTAGAAAAAGCAGATGCTGAAGCTAATATAAATATTGATAAAGAAAAACCTACTATAAATGTCAATATTGATCCAATAACGCCAGATGGTAATAATAATTTTTATAAAACTCTACCAAATATTAATGTAATAGGGTCTGATGTTGGTTGTGGTGCATATAGTGGTTATAAATATCAAACTAGTTTAAATAATAGTGCGTATTCTTCAGAAAGTACTATAATGAATACTAATAATGAATTAAATAATTTTATAAGCAATAATGAATGTAAGGAAATAGGCGTTAAAATAAAAGGGTATGATGGTGTTAATAATTCATCAACGGAAGTAATTAAAAATTTAAAATTTGATAAAACAAAACCAGTTATAACAGTTAATGGTAGTACGGCTAATCAAAATGAAACTATAAATATTCCTGATATTTTAGAACCAACCAATACCAATATTATGAGTGAAGCAACTAATGATTGTATAACTACTATTGGTAAGGTTTGTACTCCGGAACAAATAAAAGCTGGTACTGGGCAATCAGTAATGGTTGAAGTTGCACCAGGGGTTAAGGAAAAATTTTATGTGGTTAGTAACGATAATAATAATGTTACATTAATTATGGATAAAAATGTTGATGTAGCTAAAGGGGAAATAGTTAACAGAACATACACCATTCCGCAAGCAATAAATGTTGATACTTGTACTACTCCATCAAGTACGGTAACGGGTAGCGTTAATCCAATTGTTCCGGGTCTTTATCCTATTAATTATACAGCAACTGATAATGCTGGTAATAGTACTACATTAAATTTAAATGTTAATGTAGTAGATACTTATCCACCACAAATAAAATCGATAAATCAAAGTACAAGTGCTTGTACTAATCAAAGTGTAACTACGGAGATTAAAGCGATTGATAATGTCGATATAACAGGCTATTCGTTTGATAATGCTAATTATACAACAGCAAAAACAAAAACTTATAATGCTAATGGATCATATAATGTTAAAGTAACAGATATATCAAATAATATAGCCATTAATAATTTTTCAATCGATAATATTGATAAAACAAGTCCAACAATAGGTATTACACCGGAAAATGCTAATTATAATAATGCTATTACAGTTGAAATCAATGTA
>JAVWOV010000019.1:0-14724 GCA_036636255.1 Bacilli bacterium | reverse complement strand
ATAAATTTAAATATGTCCACAAAAATGTGTCTAAAAACTTGACCTAGATCCAATTATTATATATTATCTTGTGACAAAATCAAATGATAACATACTATGACAATATCATATGATAATCATAAAAATGTAAACAAAAAATATTAATATTGAAATAAAACGCAAACTATACTATAATAAATAATAGAAAGGAGACACAAAAGCTCTAACCACTAAGCACTTGGACTTTAATAAGTTAACGAAGATAATAGTTATCGAAAATATCAACGGACGATACTTACGAAAACATTACGACGTAAAATATATTCTAAAAAATAAAATCAAACATTGTAACAAAAAAATATATCAATCATGAAAACGAGGAGGAACATATGTGTGGAATAGTAGGATACATAGGTAAAAACAGCCAAACATTAAAATACCTAATAACTGGATTAAAATCATTAGAATATCGAGGTTATGACTCAGCCGGTATTGCCTATGTAACCAATAAAATAAATATCATAAAAGAACAAGGAAGATTAGAAAATTTAGAAAAAATCATTGATTTAAACAAAATAACCAATCTGGCAATTGGACACACCAGATGGGCTACTCACGGAAAGCCAACCAAAAACAATGCCCATCCCCATAAAATTGGTAAAATAACAATCGTCCATAACGGAATAATTGAAAACTATGAAGAACTAAAAAAAGCACTAATAATCAAAGGTTATCAATTTACATCCGATACCGACACCGAAATAGCCTGTGCCGTCATCGACAATCTATATAAAAATAATAACAACATGTTAAAAACATTACAAGAGTGCCTAACAATTTTTAAAGGATCATACGCTATTGGAATAATAAACGACGACGATTACAACCATTTATACGCCATAAAAAAAGATAGCCCGTTAATAATAGGCCATGAGCAAAACGGATTTTTCATTGCATCTGATGTACCAGCTATATTAAAATATACAAAAAAATATTATTTAATTGAAAACAACGAAATAATATCACTATCAACCAAAAGTGCTACATTCTATGATCAAAATTTAAAAAAAGTAACCAAAAACTTAAAAACATACGAACAAGATATCGAAACAGCAATGAAAAATGGTTACGAACACTTTATGCTAAAAGAAATCAATGAACAACCAACCATCATTGAAAACATCATACTAAACTATATCAAAGATGATAAAAAAAGCTTAAAAAAACAAATACCCGACCTAAGCAAATATAAAAATATTCACATCGTCGCCTGCGGTAGTGCTTATCATACTGGGTTAATCGGCAAAACATTAATAGAACAATACGCAAACATTCCTGTATCAGTCGAAATAGCCAGTGAATACCGCTATCAAAAAAATTTCTATAACCAAGATACCATCGTAATATTTATTTCTCAATCCGGTGAAACCGCCGATACCCTAGCCTGTCTTAGAAAAGTTAAAGAAAATAATATAGCAACACTTGCCATAATAAATGTTGTAGACAGCTCCATAGCAAGAGAAGCCGACCACACTATTTATCTAAAAGCAGGCTGTGAAATAGCCGTAGCCACCACCAAAGCCTATCTTGCTCAAGCCTCGATTTTATCACTAATCGCCCTTAATACAGCCATAAATAAAAAAACAATAAATAACATAACTATAAACAATATATTTAAAGAAATAAATACCCTACCAAATCTAATAAAACAACTAATAAATAAAGAAACATATAAAAAAATAAGTAATAAAATATATAAAAAAAACAATATTTTCTTCATCGGTAGAGGCATCGATCAAGCATTAGCAAAAGAAGGAGCCTTAAAGCTAAAAGAAATATCATATGTTCACTGCGAAGCATATGCAGCTGGTGAATTAAAACACGGTTCTATTTCACTAATTGAAAAAAATACTCCCGTTATAGCCATAGTAACTGACGAAAATATTGCCAACAAAACTATAAGCAACATCAAAGAAGTAAAAGCACGAGGTGCATATGTAATACTAATAACAACCACAAAACTAAACAAAGAAAGTGATTTCTATGATGAAAAAATAGTGATTCCTACCCTAAATTCCTTTATAGAACCACTATTATCCATCATTCCACTACAATTACTTTCATATGAAATCGCTAAACTACGTGGTTGCGACATTGATAAACCAAGAAATCTAGCTAAATCAGTCACAGTTGAATAAAGCCTTTCCGGCCTTATTTTCATATAACAAAAAATTAACAAAATAAATACTTGTTAATTTTTTATTAAAAATTATTATCAATTGCCGGAAGAAGTAATAAAGATGATGTTATAATTTTATAAATAGCACCATAACTTTCTAATAAACAGGTAAAAGGAGAACTATTATACCATTAATATCACCTATTTCTACTTTCCCCCTAGAATAAGCCAGTAATATCCCTCCACCAAGTGCTAAAAACCCCCTATTTTCACTATGCTCTTTTTGTAATATTTTAAAAACTAGATTTACTAATTTGTCACATTTATAAAGAACAATTCCATTATATGTATGACCAGATAAAATCAAATTAATTGTTTTTAACACATTAATCAATTCTAAATTGTTCAAATCAGAATTCATAATATTTTTAGGACTATGTGATAAAAGAACATTAAACATTTTATCCAAATACCCTATTGGAAACGCTCAATTAATATTTTCGATATAATCACAAGGACTTTCCTTAGTTTCATAATAATACTTAAAATCATCAAAGTAAGTAACAATAAAATCAATATTATATACCGGTATATAATAATTTTCATTGTCTAACAATGAAGCATTAATAATCGATTAGATAAATTAACAAGAGAATTTGTAAACAGTAAAATCCTTTTATCAATAATTTTAGAATCATCTAAAAGATCACCTAAAAAGACAATAAAGGTTGAATTTTGCTTTTCAATCGCCCATAAAATATTTTCATACTTTGCCGAAAAAGTTAGTTAAGTAACATGTAAAATCATAAATATACCTCATTTACAATATATAATAGCATATTAAAAATTAAACATAATCCACTCTGGCTTAAAAACTAAAAGCAATCCAATTAACAACATCAAAATACCACCAATTAAATGTGATAATTTATTATACTTAGTACTAATACCTGTAACCTCCATTGTAATCATCGCCATCACAAAAATAACCACATCATCAAGTAAAAAGAACAAAATATAAATAAACATATAAAACATATATTGAAAATTGGAAAGATCATTAAACGCTAAAACCTGAGTAAACAAAAGTGGTAACCCCGCCGAACAAGCAAGTTCAATCAAATTAACCGTAAAAGCCAAAATCATCACCCCACCAAGGGCTAAAAACAAATTCTTTTGACCCGTAAAACTTCTAATTCTATCAAAAATAACCCTTCGCTTCCTAACACTAGTCACATCACAACCACTAGAAGTACTTTTAAAATAACTCCTTAAATTAATAAAACCACCAATCAAAGCAACAAAAGCAATAATTATCCGTAAAACAACAACATCCTTAATCTGTAAAGTAATATTTAACCATGCCACCATAAACAAAAAATAAACAAAAGCTGACGTCAATAAAAATGTCAACCCTATTAACCACCTTTTTTTCTTACTTGGTATACCAATTAAAACACTAATTAAAAACAACAAAATCCACATAGCACAAGGATTAAAACCATCAACAAAACCAATAACAACCGCTACAATCGGCAAAGAAACATTCTTCGCATTAACCTCACCAATAATTGGAATAACAACCTTATCATTCATTGACTTATCAACATCTACCGTAAACTTACCATTTTTACTAATATCACCAACAACATTAGAACACTTCATCTTAGAACAATCCTTAATAGCATTCTCAATTTGTAAACCAATATTAGCATTATAACCACTAAAAGAGCGATTACCAACCACCGTATAAGGAACACTACTAGAATTTTCACTACCAAAACTACTCTTCACATCATCAAGTAATAAAGCATTAGATTCATTATTCCAAACCTCATATAAATTAATAGAAACATCATCATACTTTTTATTAATATCCTTTAAAAAATCCTTCTCATGCGCACAATGAGGACAACCCTCACCCCAAAACAAATGAACATCTACCTGCTTGGCATCAACTAAACTTCCAAAAATAAAAAATAAACAAATTAAAAATATAAAACGTTTAACTAACTTCATCATCAATATCACCACCAATCAATAAAAGAATATCATTCTTACTAACTTCGCCAACTAATCTATCCACTTCATTACCCGCATCATCAACAAAAATAAGAACCGGTAAAATATTTAAAACATTATACTTTTTAACCATATCAACATCATAATCATAATCATAACTAATAACATCAATATCAATTTTTTTCAAAACCTTATTAACAATCAAACAAGCCGGACACCACATAGCTCCAATCTTTATAACCTTCATTTTAACCTCAAACTATTATAGCATTTATCAAAAATAGTCAAAAATGAGGTAATCTCTGCTTCTGTTGTCAAATGAGACAAACTAATTCGTAACGAACTATTAGCGCGCTTATTATCATGTGTCACCGCATAAACAGCTTTAGACACCGCACTTGTAAGCGAACACGCCGTCTGAGTTGAAATATAAACATCATAAGCTTCTAAAGCATGTTGAAAAGTCTCTGGTTTAATCCTCGGAACACTAATATTAAGAATATAAGGTAAACAATCAAGTGAACTATTAATAAAAACATCATCATACTTTAAAAGTCCCTCACGTAACATCTTATTCAATTTAAGAACATCCAAAAATTTCTGATCAAGATCAGCTAAAGAAAGCCTTAAAGCCTTCGCAAAACTAACAATCAAAGCAGCAGCCGGCGTACCACTACGAAAAGAAGTCGTACTTTTACCTCCATGAATCAAAGGCTCCAATAAAATTTTAGACTTCTTAAGTAAAACCCCAATTCCCTTCAACCCAAAAATTTTATGACCAGAAATACTAACTAAATCAATATCCGTTAAAGGAATATCTAACTTACCAATACTCTGTGTCATATCACAATGAAAAAAACACTTTGGGAAATTTCTTAACATCTTTCCTATCGTTGTAATCGGATTAACCAAACCAACCTCACTATTAACAGAACCAATTGACACCAAAATTGTATCTGACCTAATCATGTCAAATAAAGCCTTAACATCAACAACCCCACTAGGTAATAAAGGAGCAAAATCAATTTCAAAACCCAAAGACTCCAAATAACTAATCGGTCCAATAACCGAAGAATGCTCAAGTGAAGAAACAATAATATGCTTACCCCTATTTTGATATTTTAAAGCAATCCCTTTAATAGCCATATTATTAGCCTCCGAAGCCCCACTTGTATAAATAATTTCTGAAGATAAAACACCTAATAAACTAGCAATTTGTTCTGTCGCACTATTGATTAAATCCTTAACCATAACCCCTAACTTATGCATCGAATTAGGATTACCAATATAATCAAGACATACTCGATTAAAACTATCAAGCACTTCCCTATTAACAGGAGTCGTCGCACAATAATCTAAATATATCACTAAATAACCTCCTTACGTGGTATCGTCTTAACATGTCTTCCAACAACTTCCGTCACATCACTAAAAGTTACAAAAGCCTGACGATCATCATACGCAACAATTTTTTTAAGTTGCGCTACTTCAATTCGTGTAATAACCGAATAAAGAATAACTGTATCCCCCGTAAGTAATCCCTTACCATCAATAATCGTTACCGTACGTCCAAGCTTATTATAAATATCCTTAGCAATCTCCCGACCCTGACAAGTAATAATAACCGCCGCCTTCGCCTGCTCCAAACCCTCAGCTACCATATCAATAACTTTAAACGTAATAAAATAAGTTAATAAAGAATATAAAGCCCGATCCCAACTAAACAAAAAACCTGCCATTGCATAAATAAAAATATTAAACGATAAAATCACTTGACCAACCGAAAAAGAAGTCTTCTTACTAATCAACAAAGCAATAATCTCCGTTCCATCCAAGCAACCACCATAACGAATAATAATTCCCACACCAATACCAAGTAATAAACCACCAAACACCGTTGCCAATAACAAATCATCTGTAATTCTTGGTAAAGACTCAAAATAAACTAATAACAAAGACATCAAAACCATAGCAAATAAACAACGAACAAAAAACTCTGAATTAAACTTCTTTAACCCAAAAATTAAAAAAGGAATATTAATAACCACAATAAAAATACTAATCGGAATATCTGTCAAATAACCAAGCATAATTGAAACACCATTAATACCACCATCCAAAATAGAATTAGGTATTAATAAATTACCCAAAGAAATAGCCACAAATAAGGCCCCCAGTGCAATCATCAAATACGAAATTATCCGTCCTAACAAACTTTGTTCCCTATGTTTTACCATTTTTTAAATCACCTATTACTAATTATACTAATCATTTAATAAAAACACAATATTATTTTAAACATTTACCATTTCTAATATCATAAATAAACAAAAATATTATAAAAATCAATCATAAGTGGTATAATATAAATAGAAAAGAGGGTAAAAATGAAAAAAATATTATTAACCGGAGCAGCCGGTAGTATTGGCTATGAAACCCTAAAACAACTAATAACCACCAATCACGAAATAACCGTCCTTGACCTACCCACAAAAAATAATAAAAATAAATTAGAACCATTAAAAAACCAAATCACCATCATATATGGTAATATCAACAACGAAGAAACCATCAAACATGCCATTAAAAATAAAGATATAATCATACACCTTGCTGCTATTATTCCACCCCTAGCCGATAAAAATCCCGAACTAACCAGACAAATCAACTACTTTGGAACCCTAAATATCATAAAACAAATAAAAAGCACAAATAAAAACTGTTTTCTAATATACTCATCATCAGTAAGTGTTTACGGCGATAGAATAAATAATCCCTGGATTAAAGTAAGTGACCCCTTAAAAGCAAGCTATAGTGATTATTACGCCTACACCAAAATAGAAACAGAAAAACTAATAAAAAGTTCTCACATAAACTACACTATATTTAGACTAACCGGTATAATGGGTCATCCCAAAACAGATCCACTAATGTTTCACATGCCCCTTAACACTAAAATAGAAATAGCCACTACCAAAGACACTGCCAAAGCATTCGTAAATGCTATTGAAAAAACGAAAGAGCTAAACCATAATACATATAACCTAGGCGGTGGCAAACAATGCCGTACAACCTACCAAGATTTTCTCACTAATATGTTTAAAATTTACGGTCTCAACATAAAATTCATGAAAGAACGTGCCTTCGCAGAAAAAAATTTTCACTGTGGATACTTCCTTGATAGCGATAAGCTAAACAAAATTTTAAACTTTCAAACCGACACCCTAAAAAGTTACTACGACCGAATAAAAAAAGAAACAAAAAAACCATTTCATAATATTTCCGTTATTCTCAGTAGACCCATAATGTATTTTTTAAACAAAAGCTCCGAACCATTACAAGCACGAAAAAAAAGCGATAAAAATTTAATATATCGCTTCTTCAAAAAAGATAAATAATTAAAAAACTTATCTTTTTTAACTATCAAATATAATTATTAATCACGGGGCTTAAAAATCAAAGCCAAAAAAAACGAAAAAACAATCGCAGCAATAATACCTGACGTTGCCAAATCAAACATACCAATAAAAAGACCCATAACCCCTACCTCACAAGCCCGTTCCATAGCTCCATGAATAAGTAAATGCCCAAAACTAGTAATCGGTACTAAAGCCCCACCACCAGCAAATAAAACAAACTTATCATAAATATCAAAAACATCCAAAAAAGATCCCACTATTACAAAAATAGTCGTAATATATCCTGGCGTCAACTTCGTATTATCCAATATAACCTGACCAATAAAACAAACAAGCCCCGCAAACAAAAAAGCATATAAATAAATCACTAAATAACCTCCAAACTAATAGCATGCGCAATACACGGAATACTCTTTTTATAATTAATCATTCCCTGATTCATTAAAGCACCCGTCGCTACAAATAAAACTTTTGAAAGTTTTTTTTCCGCCATTTTATTAAAAACATAGCTATATAAAACAAGTGGTCCACAAGCTGGTCCACTACCACCAGCATAAACATTCTGCTTAGTAATATCAAAAATCATACAAGCTGCATCATCATGATTATTAAGATCAATATTATACTCCTCCATCATCAACGTCTTTAAAATATTCTTACCATGAATTCCTAAATCACCCGTTAAAATTAAGTCATAATAATTAACATCCCGATCCATATCCTGCAAATGACGAAAAATAGTATTAGCTGCTCCTGGTGCCATAACCGCACCCATATGAAAAACATCCTTTATACCATAATCTCTAACAACACCAATCGTCGAGCTCTCTACCTTAATACCTTTCTTTTCCTTGCTCAAATAAGCAGCCACCCCACCAGTAGTCGTAAATGTCGCATAATTAGGTCTAGAACCACCATACTCAACTGGATATCTAAACTGTTTCTCAGCTCCATTATTATGTGAAGAAGTAGAACATAAACAATTATTAACTTGCCCAGCTTCAATCATATTAGATCCCAAAATAAGACCCTCAACACTGCTGGCACAAGCACTATAAATACCCAAATAAGGAATATTAAAAGACAAGGCTGCATAATTAGATGCCACACACTGATTAAGTAAATCCCCACTAATAAATAAATCAATATCAGAAAATTTCTTATTAAGTTTCTTAATAAGAAACAAAACACTTTCCTTAATAAGTAAACTCTCCGCTTCCTCCCAAGTCTCTTTACCACAATATAAATTATCATAGCCCTTATCAAACAAATTACTAAAAGGGCCCTTTAATTCATAAGGACCTACCACCGTCGAAACAGCATTAAGAAAAACATCATTATACTTATTAGTCATATTAACACCCCCAAAAAAGCATTCTAAACAACCCAAAAACATAAGCACTAACAACTCCAAAAATTATTACACTACCCGCCAATTTAAACATATTAGCGCCAATTCCCGTAACAAGCCCTTCCTTACGATACTCCAAAGAAGCACTCATCATAGCATGCGCAAACCCAGTAATAGGTACTAGCAACCCACACTTAGCAAAACTAACCCACTTATCAAAAAAACCAAGACAAGTTAAAAAACACCCTAAAAAAATAAGCGTCACAATCATAAAAACACCCGCCTGCTTAAAAGAAATATCAAAAATAAAACAATAAAAATCAATTAATCCCTGACCTATAACACCCATTAACCCACCAATAAAAAACGCAACAAAACTATTTCTAATCCGTTTTTCCTTAGGTGTATACTTATCAACAAGCTGCTTATATCTCATATTATCCATTTAATCACCTACCTTATTATGGTAAAAAGTAAAAAAAATATACAATTTAATAAAAAATATTGTATATTTTAAACAATCATAAAATCACGTAATTTAGACAAAACCTTACCTTCTGCTCTAGAAACCTGCACCTGACTCATACCAAGCACATAACCCGTTTGACTCTGCGTTAAATCAGCCACATAACGGCTATTAATAAGCTGTTGCTCAGCTTTTGACAAACGCTTAAGTGACTGTCTTAAAACCAATAAATCATCAATTGATTTTATTCGTCCATCAGCAATCGTATCATGGAAAGTAACCTCCTTACCCTCCAAATTACGTGGTTCATCAATACTAGAAATCGGATAATTAGCATGAAGAGCCTGAGCAATCAAAAACTCATCAATATCAAGATAAGTAGCTAACTCCAAAAAAGAAGGCTCACGATCAAACTTTTGCGTCAATAAAATATGAGCCCTTTCAATTTGTAAATTAAGTTTAGCGATATCGCGACTCACTTTATACCCCTTATCCTCCCGTACAAGCTTACTCATCTGTCCATAAACAAAAGAAAATGCATAAGTAGTAAACTTAGCCCCAAACGAAGCATCAAAATTACGCCAAGCCTCAATCATACCAATACAACCAGCTTGAAAAAGATCATCCTTAAAGGCATAATTTTTAAAACGATTCGCTACATAATAAATAAATTCCTTATTCTCCAATAAAATAGTTTCTTCCGTCATAATATTCTCCTATACATTAATATCCTCAATTGCCAACAACTCATCACTAACCTCCAACATATAATTAAGCAATCTACTACTCTTAAAACGATTTCTTACATCATCACAAACAAGACCACAAACTAAACATCGTCCCTTATTATCATGACATAATTCATAATTATAAAACAAAAAACTAATCCCTTTCGCATCAATATATCGTAAATCACTAACATTGAAAACAACATTTCTAATTCCATTATCTTTAATTAAACAAGTAACATCCTCATCTAATTTCCAAAATGTCTTCTTCGTAAGTTCTCCTGATAATCTAACAAACAAAATACCTTTACGAAATTCCATATTAATTTCAAGCATTATATCACCTACTATAATTTAGCACACAATCAAATTTATATATACCAAATCGACAAAAATAGAAAAAATATTAATGTGACATTTTTTTTGAAAATATATATCTTAAACCAAATAAACAAATTAAAATAACAATAATAATCAACAACCAAGTCCTTAAATACCCTTGATGAAAAGTAGTATTAGAGGTATTAATTTTTAACGCCTTCTCATCCTTAATTTTTTTAAATGATTTAAGTTTTTTAACATAACTATGACGATTCCTATTAAGACCATCAATATCCTCAATTAAAGAATTAATATTATTTTTTAAAGCCGAAATTTTATCCTCATAATTTTTAATTATTTCTAAAGAAATATTAGGATTATTTTTTAAAACAGCATTAAAATCACTTTTTAAATCCGTTGCATCTATCTTGATTTTCGCCAGTTCCATTTTTTTAGCCACTAACAATTCGTTAACATCACGCAACTTATCATGAAGTTCATTAATATCATTTTGTAAAATATTAACACATACCACGGTTGAAACTGTCTTAAACGGTAAAATATAATCAACCACATAGAAACCATTTTTATGAATATTTAAATCACTATCAATCTTAACAGTAGGAACAGTTGTTGAAACAATAAAATCACGTAAATTTTGATCATACGAGGTAATCAATAAATCCTTAGAAAGAACAAACTTATCTCTCTTTTTATAGCTATAAAAATCTTTAAACTGTGAATCATCTCTAATAAAATTACCAGGATTTTCCTTAAAATAACCCAGTTCATACAAAGAATCAAGCCGATAATATCTAAACAAAGTATCCTTATAACGATACTGTGACACTTTATTAATAACCCGACCAGGCATTTCCATCGGATACTCCATAGTAAAAATTGATTCATCATAAAAACTTCTATAAATATAATCCTTACCTGTATAAATAATAGGAGAAATCTTATCATCCGCCTTACTAGTAAAATAATTAATAATATTTAGCTCCGCCAATCTATCACTAATAAATGACCTATCATGTGTAAAATAAGCATTAATGTTTTTAGCAGAAATACCCTCATCATATAAATATAACTTAAGCACAATATCTGAAGCATTTACATACTGTTTAAGATCAATCATAAAACCATCACCATTTTTCACACCATTAGTTCTATCATCATAATTTAAATCATTAATTTTTTTAGTATCTAAATCATTTCCACCATAAAAAACATCATAATTAACATAAACACCATCAATTACCACAGCAAGCTCACTAATATATAAAAAACCCTTACTCCCTCTAAGATCATGAAAACGAATATATCGCGTTTTACGCTGATCTTTATAAGAATAACCATCCCTCGTCTCAATCGTACGATAAAATTTAAAACCCGGATAATCATTAGACCAATTACTAAACTCTGTTTCATAAGAATCACTATTTAAAACAAGATCAAAACCAGGAACTGTAGTTAAAATAGGATAATATCCCCCCAAAACTTTATTCTTAGAATACCACTTATACCGACGTTCACTAATAACTTTAACCGTATCTGACTCCTTAACAAAACCCTCGCTAAACTCACTATAATCCGAAAAATCCGAATAAAAAGTCTTTGCATCAACCAAATAATATCCACTAAAAAATAACACCAAAACAAAAAAAAGTTTTTTCACTTTTTCACCTCCTAATAACATCATACAATAAAACTTTTTTTATTCCTGGTAAAAAAAAGAATCAATAGAATTGATCCTTAATCACTTAATAATTTTTTCGTATTCTCATTTACATAAATTTTTGTATTACATTTATATAAATTATTATAATCATAAAACTTATCATCCTTTAAATCATTAATAACCATCTTATACATCTTATTAAAATTATTAGATGCTTTGTTACAAGAAATACTAATATCCGTAGGATCACTAGAATTAATCAAAGAAAAACCTGAATAATAATCAACAACGATCTTAACATCATTATCTAACATATTATTATCAATAACAAGCTCTTCATCATAATAAGTATGAATATCCGTAACATTTGTTAAATGCTTTTCATATATAACTTGATCCATCTTTAAATTTTTATTATCAAGCGAATCATAATATGAAAAATTAAAAATTGAAAGCATAAATAATAAACCACCAACCATTAACAAAACAACACCAATAATAAACGGATAAAAATATATTTTCTTAAAACTAAAAGTAACATAATGGATAATCAAAGCAATATAAGTAAATATAACACTAAAACCCAACATCAACAACAATAATCCCCATAGATTTATACCCTGAAGTAAATAAAAGAAAACACAAATTGTTATCGAATATAAGCAAATATTTATAAACCAATTAGGAATTAAAACAAATATAATTACCATAACCTTAACTATAATCATAAGACTATCTGTTATCAAATAATTTTTCTTTTTATTTTTAACTATATTATTCTTGTCACTTTTCAATTCTTTTTTAAAATCCTTCTTCTCCTTAAAACTATCACTAATATCCAAATGATTATTAAAATATTTTTTAAACATTATAGTAGCAATCAAAATACAACAAATTAAATAAACAACAACAACAACAATTCCCCAAATAAATTGAAAAATACCATCAAGAGAACCAAAACCCATCGCAATAATACTACTACCCAACTGATTAACAGCTAGAAAAGGTAAGCGAATCAACGCACTAATAATTAAAAAAATTAGCACCTTAATTAAAATTTCAAAAACAAGTTCAAAAGATAAATTATGATTTGAATGTTTAAAATCATCAATTAGACGTTTCGTAAAATCAGATAAAACCCGAGATATTTTTTTGATAAAAGATTCACAACTATCAACTATTTCTTGACTTTTTTTACGATCATGATAATTAGGATTAATATTATAAGCACTAAGAATTTCCTTAATTAACTCATCAATATCGCCAAAATCAGCAATAGCTTTCTCTTCACTTTTACCATGTTTAATCTTCTCCTCAATCGTATCACGATATTCATTAATAATATCTTTTTTCTCACCATCACTTAAAATCGCTAATTTTACTTCTAAAATCTGTAAAAACTCTTTCTTATTCATTTCCTTCACTCTCCTTAATAAATTTATTAACTGAATTTGAAAAACTTAACCAACTTTTTTTTAATAAAACAACCCGTTTCTTACCCAAATCAGTCATCTTATAATACTTTCTTGACGGTCCTTCCGTCGACTCAACAAAATAAGTTTCAAAATAACGTTCATTAGTTAATCGTTTTAACAAAGGATAAATAGTTCCATCATTAACATCAACAACCTTAGAAACAAGTAATGTTAACTCATAACCATACATATTCTTTTTTCTAACAGCTAACAAAACAATTAATTCTAAAACCCCTTTCTTAAACTGCGTGTTCATAAATCACCTCTAACTACAATTTTATACCAGCTATCTTGCATTGTCAAGTACTAAAGATAAAATAGTGTAAAGTAATTAAAAAAAACATTGTTTATATATTATATTAATGTATAATAATAATAGGTGATAAGAATGGAAAAAGAAAATATAATTAAAAACGAAAAACTAATAAACGATTTAAAAAAATTAAAAGAAACACTACAAAACGAATTTAAAAATGAAATTAATAATGATAGTAGTCAAAAAAAAATAGACGGAGTTGTAAAAGTTAAAACACTTACTGGTACTGGTACATCAAAACCTGATCAAGCAGCCTTTGTTGATATTTTAATTCTTTCAAGTATAACAGCTGCCTTTAGTTTGCTATCCTTTATTACTATACTTTTATATGCAATTTAGTATTACCAAAAAATTACATTAAAAAACAAATGAATTTAACCTCACTTGTTTTTTTTGATTAATTATTATAATACTAATTCCAAGCATAATTTTATAAATACTAACTAAACAACTTTTATTAGAAACCACCACCAATACCAGTTGAACTTTGTCTTGTAGAATAATTTAACAGCTTAATAACCACATTAGAAATATTATGAATAAAAATAGAAAACAATATAAAATGTTTAAAACTATCATTTTCACTATCACCCTATTATCAACTTCAAATTTCATATCATTAACCAGTTGCTTAGCACAGCCTAAAGAAAAAGCATAAACTAACTATTTTCCCCATAAATTAATATCTGGTAATTTTCTTTTATAAATAATACTAAAATACTTCATAAAATCCTTTAAAGCTTGTCATTTAAAAGACCATCCCATAACTTATCATTATTATTAG
>JAVWOV010000018.1:0-14920 GCA_036636255.1 Bacilli bacterium | reverse complement strand
AACCACCAGCTAAACCATCCAAGCCATCAGTTATATTAACAGCATTACTACTGGCTAATAAAACAAATAATATAAATAAACCATAAAAAAAACCGATATTTATTTTAATACCAAGAGTATGAATCCAGAATAATGGTTCATTACCCCCTTTCATAAAGAAATAAAAAAAGGTAATAGCTATTATTAATTGTAGTAATAATTTACATTTTTCAGTTAAACCCTTGTTATTATTTTTTTTTATTATTAAATAATCATCAATAAAACCAATTATAGCATAGCCTATAAAAGTAAAGATAATTATAAATAAACTATAACTAAAATTTATTTTATCTAAATAATACAATATAATTATAGTTAACAAAGTAGGAATAATAAAAATTAAGCCCCCCATAGTTGGTGTATTTTTTTTATTTTCATGTCGTAGTTGTAAATAAACACTTAGATGTTGATTAATTTTCCGCTTTTTTAAAAGAGGAATCAAAATAACACCAAATGCAACAGCTAACAAAAAACCGATCATCATAGCCAAGATAGCTTTAGTTAATATAAGCATTTAATCCCCCCTAATTATTTAATAACAATCTCACCTTTTCACCTTCATAAATTCTAATACCCGGTTTAGGAGATTGATAATTTATATAATCACCACTACCAGTAAATTCAACTTTAAATGGTTTTAATTGTTTTAAAGCTTCATTACTTTTCATACCTACAACATTAGGAACTGAATAATAAACTTTATCTAAATAATTATATATTTTCTCCTTACCGCCTTTAGGCTTTTTTATATTTAAAATAGGAATACTATCATTTAAAATTTTTTGAGCAATAGGAGCCGCTATCGTTCCCCCATATTGGGTAACTCCTTTGGCATTATCAATAGCAATATAAACAATTACCTCAGGATTATTAGCCGGTAGAAATCCAATAAAAGAAGTAATATAATTACCAATCATATATTTTCCATCTTGAACTTTTTGGGCAGTTCCCGTTTTACCACCAACACGATAACCATCAATATATGCAGGTCGACCAGTTCCATATGAAACTACATTTTCTAAAGCATTTCTTACTTGTTTACTAGTATTTTGTGCAATAACTTTACGTACTAATTGTTTATGATTCTGTTTTATAACAGTATTTGTCTCAGGCTCATTTAAACTTTTTACAATAAACGGTTTATATAAATAACCACCATTAATGGCCGCACTTACGGCCGTTATTTGTTGTATAGGTGTTACACTAACACCTTGGCCAAAAGAAGTAGTAGCTAGCTCTACTGGGCCAACTTTATCAACATTAAAAATTATTCCTGCACCTTCACCATTTAAATCTATTCCCGTTTTTTTACCAAAGCCAAAATTATTTATATATTCAAACAATTTTTCTTTACCTATTTTTTGACCCATTACAACAAATCCAGGATTACAAGAGTTTTGGACTACTTCCATAAAAGTTTGATTCCCATGACCACCAGCTTTCCAACATTTTATTCGGGCATTTTCTACTTTTATACTACCACTATCAAAATAATTATCTTTATTTAAATCAATTAATTTTTCTTCCAAAATAGTTGCTAAAGTTATTATTTTAAAAGTTGACCCTGGTTCATATGTTGACCATATTGGTAAATTACGATTAATTTGTTCAATAGTATAATTTTGATACTGACTAGGAGAAAATTCTGGTCGTGATGACATAGCTAATATTTCACCAGTTTTTGGATTCATAACAATTCCTAATGCTTGATCTGGACTATATTTTGAAACAGCATTATTTAATTCTCGTTCCAAAACAGCTTGTAATTTATAATTTACGGTTAACGATATATTTACCCCTTTTTGTGGCTGTTCATATATTTCACTTAATTTCAATTTTTTACCCTTAGCATCACTAAAATATTTTATTGATCCATAGCTACCTGTTAAATATTTATCATACATCAATTCAATACCACTTAAACCCTGATTATCTATTCCAACAAAACCTAAAGTATGTGACAGCATATTATTATTAGGATAATTTCTTTTTGATTCTTTAACTAAATAAACACCAGGTAACTTTAAAGAATTTATTTTATTAGCTATATTATAAGGTAACCTTCTTCCTTCCGGATGAACACGAGTTATTGATGCTCTTTTATTAACATGACTATAAATTTTATTATAATCAACCTTTAATATTTCACTTAATTTTTGAGCAGTTATTTTTTTGCTTTTTATTTGATTTGGTATTAATATTAATGACGTCGTTGTTATATTATCAGCTAAAACAATACCATTTGTGTCATATATTATTCCTCTATCTGCTTCAATTGGTAAATTTCTACTCCATAATCCCGTTGCATATTTATTTAATTTATCATAATCAAATATTTGAATGTAAATCACTTTAAATACTATGATTAAAAACATAAGAAAAATAATCAATAAAACTATTTTAATACGAACATGTATTTTTTTAAAAAACATAATAACACCTCTTTATAAATATATGTCCAATTTATAAAAAAAAAGAACTTAAAATAAGTATCTCGTTTTTATACTAACCATTGGTTAATAAATAATATTTTTTTATTTTAAAGTATCTTTAATTAAGGTGTTACTATTTTACATGCCTGTTCATTTTCATAAATTACAGCATCCAATGGTATACCAGAATTATTTAAAGCATTTTTATAAACAGCTGTTGTCCCCGGTGGCACACATATTTTTTTTAAATCAGGATTAATAGTAAAACAATTTGTATTCATAGTTGGTGGTTTTGTTCCTTTAAAAATAACACTTTCTAATTTATTATTAGTAAAAGCATTCAACACAATAGAAGTTACTTTAGCTGGAATAGTTATTGTTTTTAAATTATTATTTTTAAATGCATACATGTCAATTATCTGAAGACTTTTATTTAAAATTATCTTATTTAAACCCTTCGAAATAAAAGCATCCTTATTTATTTTACCACTTATCACACCATCAATTACATCAGGAATAGATATCTCTTTATTATCACAATTATAGCCCTGTATCACATTATATTTAGACCACCCTTGATAAGAAAAGACAAAACAAGTTAAATCTAATCTTAGACTGCACATAACATAAGGATCACCCTCATATTGATCAAAGCAAAGACATTCATTATCTTTTTGATAAGCGTTTGTACCACAATTTAAAGCTGGTGGTCCCGTTACTTCACCTGTTCCTATTTCCCCACATGCTCCCGATTTTCCTTTAATAATACTTACATCCGCTGTCACCCCTGCTGCCATTAAAGTCTTTTGCCAAGTTACTTCATCTGCCGTTGATGGAATACAAATATTTACTAAATGATAATTTCTAAAAAACAATTCAGATCCTAAAACTGGTGGTATTACCCCTTTAAAAGAAACTATTTGAATATTATTATTTTCAAATACCCTATTGCCTATTTCTTTAACTGAAGTAGGAATAATAATACTAGTTAACTTATTGTTAGAAAATGCACCAAAGAAAATATCTTTGATTCCTTCTGATATCACAACTGCATCTAAATCTTTACTATCAAAAGCATATTTGTCAATTTGACTCACCGGATATCCACCTAATTGGCTAGGAACTAAAACGTTTTTACTAACACCATTATATTCAGTAATCGTTACAGTATCATTATAAGCATGATATACATAGACAAAATCACTTTCAGACACCAAAGAAGCATGACCATTAATAGATAATGTTTGCTGAATAGCACCATACCCAACACTTAAAAAAAGAACAAAAATGGTTATCACAGCAAATATATAAATAGTTTTATAATTCTTTTTATTTTTCATATACCTTACTTCCTATTCTTTTCTTGATAAATTATTCGATACATATATTTATCGGAAAATATGGCAAAGATACTAATTATTTCATTTTCTTCATAATACATGATAGGAATCTTTAATTCCTGTTCTAAATCAACCAAATCAGCAAATTCTTTTATATCAACTATTTCTAATTTTTCGCAACTTGGAAGAACTTTTACCACAATAATTATATCTTTATAAAGTTGAAGATATTTATCAATCATTATTCTATATTCAGATTTCAATTTTATTTTGCAACTTTTTATTACTAATATTATTGCAAACATAAATAAAATCACATTTAACACTATATATAAAGTATACTTAAATATATTACTTTTATTTATATATATATTTTTATTTATATTTCCAGGAATTTTATCAGTTATTTTTACCATTGGTTCTAATAAAGATATTTTTGATGTTAATACAATTTTTTTGTTTATTTTTTCATCAGGACTTTTAATATTTACCTTGTAATTTATTTTTAAATATCCCTTCATTGAAACAGGAAAATCTTTTTTATAATTTTCAATAATATTTTCATAATACCGATAATCAATATTAAAAGCCTCATTTAATTCGATATGATTAGCTTTTATCTTTTTGGTTGTTTTTTGTACAAGAACATATTTTTTATTCCAAAGTTCTTCAGTCATTAAATTTCTACTATCCGTTTCACTAACTAAGTTAGCTGTCACTTCATACGTATAAATCATATCAATTATTTTTGATGTTCTAAAATTATCGCTTATATTATAATTAATAGTTTCAATAATAGAACTAGGATATGTCTTTCCTTTATTTAAACATTTGCTCAAATAATAAGGATTTTCTTTAATACACACCTGATAATCTAAACGTGGTTCATTATTATAATTTATAGCAAAAGTTTTTTTATCTTTCTTCATATTAATATGAATTACAAAAGAAACATAACAAATTATAGTTGCAAGAAAAACAATTAAAATAATATTTAACGTTAATTTTACCCATGGTTTTAATTTATTATTTCTTTTGTTCATAAATTATTCTCCTTTATTTTAATAGCTCATAAAGTTTAACTGAGGGATAGCCAAGCGCCGGTATTACTGTTTTACCAATACCGATTATATCTTTATAAGTGGTTACATGATTATCCGCTGATTTTAAATTATCACCTTTAGTTACAATATAAATATTTCCACCCTTTTTAATAACCTTTTTTATACGATGACATATAATTTTGTCGTCATACCAAAACACCATTATTTTTCCTACTTTTAATTCTTTCTCATCAGTTATTTTTTCATATATTAATAAGTCCCCTCTTTCAAAGGTTGGTATCATACTGTTTGACATAATAGCAATAGGAACATTTTTGAATTTTCCACTAACAAATAAGGTTAAGCAAATTAAAGTGATTATAAAAACAATCCACATTACCCAAGTATATTTTTTTGCTTTTAACTTAGCAGCTGTTTTATCTAAGGCTCTAATATAATTTTTAATAATCATATAACTTACACCGGCATATATAACCTGTATACAACCAAAGATATACCAATTCCAAGTAGGATAGATTCCTAAAATTATTATTAGTAATAAACTAGGAACCCTAAAAATTATAGAGGCCTTATAATTATTAACTATAACTAAATATGAATAAAGAAAATTTAAACAAATCAATGGAATCAATTCCGAAAATATAAATTTAAATATTTCTGCATTATTTATTAACTTGGTAAAAATAGGTAAGTAATTTAATTCTACTAATACAAACGATAACGTTACAAATATCAATAGGAAAATATTTTTTTTATCATATGTTAATATACGATAACGAACATATTCTTCTAATATTACTACCATAACTATTGCATATAAATTTTTTAAAATATCTATAAATGAATGATTATAAGCACTTTCTGTAAAACCTAAATAAAGCCCAGATAAATAATATAACAGTAAATAAATTAACACAATAATAATACAAGCTTGTAATATACGATCTTTTTTATTTATTTTAATATATTTGTCTTTAGTTATAATATAAGTTATAAAAGCCAAAAAAATCCAACATAATGGTTTAATAATATAAACATATTGACCAGGAAAATAAGGAATTACTGCTAAATTAATTAAACATAAATATCCTAACAGTAAAAAGCATAAAAATATTATTGTTTTTTTCATTTTATCATTCCCATACTATGGTAACATTACCTTTTTATTTATTAAAATAACGAATTCCTCTATAATAATTTTTTTAAATTAAACATTATAAGCTAAGGAATCCGCTATAATAGAAATAATAGTTATTAACATTAACAATAAAGGAATTCTTAATGAATTCCTTGATGTTATTATGCTTGTTCGTAGTTAAGTTTTAAATCAAAGGTTGCTTCTTTAGGATCAGTTGGGGTTGGTGGAGTTATTGCATTATAAGATATAGTAACTGATATAAATTGGGTACCAGTAGTTTTAGCAATTGATCCGTTATTAATAACCGCTACACTATCCGTTACTAACGCTTGAATATCTGTTGCACCAGATGTTTTACCAATTGAATAATTAAAGTCAATACCTGTGGCATTAGTTGCTCCTTTTGCTAAAACAGTTGATTTTAATACAGCATCAATTGTTCCATCATTAACAACCTTAAAAACATATGTTTTAGTTTCCCCTGGTTTAGCAAATTTGGTATTGAAAGTAATCGTATCATTTGTTATTACAGGATCTACTTGAGTAATAGTAGTCGTTCCGGTTGTCGTAAATGCTTGATCAAAATGAACACTCCAATTATAATCTAAAGTCCCCTTACCATTAATGTTTAATATTTGACCAAACGCAGCATAACCGACAGTCATAAATGCTACTAATAAAACTAATCCTATTATTATTTTAGTACTAAGTCTGCTTTTCATCATTGTTCCTCCTTCTTTTTCAATAAAATTATAATCAAAAAGTTGCAAAAAATCTTTTGCAACTGACTACCATAGTAAAATACATTAGGCTCTTAAGTTTTGCGCCATTTCCTTTCGAAAATTTTGCCAATTTATAATTACAATTTAATCTTAACATATATTTTTTAGTTTTACAATATTTTTATAATTATATCTATTACTATCATCTTTTTATTGTCAATTATTGTAAAGTTTTACTTTTCAATAACAATGTTAACTAATTTTTGGGGTATAGTTATTATCTTACTAATTTTTTGATTAGTAAGATGATTTTTGATATTATCTATTGCTAATGCTAAATTAATCATTTCTTCTTTAGTTGTTTCATTTGATATAATTGTTTTACCTCTTACTTTACCATTTATTTGCACAACCATTTCATATGTTTCAGTGATTGTTTTTTCCTCTTGATATATTGGCCATTGTTCATATGATATAGTTTTTTTATGACCTAGCTTTTCCCATATTTCTTCGGTCATGTGAGGAACAAGGGGATTTAAAAGTTTTAACAATCCTTCGGCATAATTTTTCGGAAAAATTGTTTCTTTATTTATTGCATTAACAAAAATCATCATTTGACTAATAGCTGTATTAAAGTTTAATGTTTCATAATCATTAGTTACTTTTTTTACTGTTTGATGATATATTTTTTCCAGATTTATATTTGCTGTTTCACATATTTCTTTTTCCTCATATATTTTAAAAATACGATCCAAAAATTTTTTTGAAGCTAAAACACCTGACTCATTCCATGGTTTATCTGCTTCTAAAGGACCCATAAACATTTCATATAAACGTAAGGTGTCAGCTCCGTAAGCTTTAGTAATATCATTTGGATTAACAATATATTCAGGAAATCTTTTACCCATTTTAACGCCATTTGATCCTAATATCATACCTTGATGAACTAATTTTTTAAATGGTTCCCTAACTGGTACAATACCTAAATCATATAAATAATTATTCCACATTCTTGCATATAATAAATGTCCAACTGCATGTTCGGGACCTCCGATATATAAATCAACCGGCATCCAATGTTTTAATAATTCTTGGTTGGCTAATTCTTTATCATTATCTGGATCAATATATCTTAAAAAATACCAACTTGATCCGGCATTTCCCGGCATAGTAGCAGTTTCTCTTTGACCATTTTTACCGTTTTTGGTAATATTCACCCATTTTAAAGCTTTTTTAAGTGGACTAGAACCATCCTTACTAGGACGATAGTCAGATAATTCCGGTAATACTAATGGTAATTCTTTATCATCTAATAGTTGGTCTTTTTCATCTGAAAAGTGAATAATAGGAATTGGTTCACCCCAATATCTTTGACGAGCAAATATCCATTCTCGTAATCTATAATTAATCTTTTTCTTACCGCATTTATTTTGCTCTAACCAATTAATCATCGTCATGATGGCTTCTTCCTTGTTCATTCCGTTTAAAAATTGAGAATTAATATGAATTCCGTCACCTATATAAGGTCCTTGTTTTATAATGTTTTTGTAAACAGTTGCCGGCAATTCATCTTTTATACTAGTCTCTTGAGTAATAACAGGTATGATATCTAAATTAAATTTTAAAGCAAATTCATAATCTCTTTGATCATGAGCAGGAACAGCCATTATAGCCCCCGTAGCATATGTTGCTAAAACATAATCAGCAATAAAAATAGGGATTTTTTGTTTACTTACAGGATTAATAGCATATGATCCAGTGAAAACGCCAGTTTTTTCTTTATTTAATTCCGTTCTTTCTAATTCTGATTTTGCTGAACAAACCTTAATATATTCTTTCACTTGTTTAAGTTTATCAGAAGTAACGATTTTAAGCACTAATTCATGTTCTGGCGCTAACACACAATAAGTAGCTCCAAATAAGGTGTCACACCTAGTAGTAAAAACTTGAAAATTTAAATTACTTTCATTTATACTAAAATCGACTAAAGCTCCAACACTTTTACCAATCCAATTTTTTTGCATTTCCTTAGTTGATTCCGGCCAATTTATTTCATCTAAACCATTTAATAATCTTTCAGCATATTTTGGCATATCGATTGTCCATTGTTGCATATTTTTTCTAACAACAGGATAACCACCACGTTCACTTTTTCCATCAATTATTTCATCGTTAGCTAATACCGTTCCTAATTGTTCACACCAATTAACTGGCATATTAACATTTTTAACTAGACCAGACAAATATAGTTGTTTAAAAATCCATTGTGTCCATTTATAAAATTTAGGATCACTAGTAGAAATATTTCGGTTCCAATCGTATGAAAATCCAATCATTTTTAATTGTTCAGTAAATATTAAAATATTTTTTTCAGTAAATAAAGCTGGATGGTTACCAGTACTTATAGCATATTGTTCGGCTGGTAAACCGAAGGAATCAAATCCCATTGGATGTAAAACATTATATCCTTGCATTCTTTTCATTCTTGATATAATATCAGTAGCCGTATAACCGACTGGATGTCCAGCATGAATACCCGCTCCTGATGGATAAGGAAACATGTCTAACGCATAAAATTTTGGCTTAGTAAAATCCCAAATATCAGTTTTAAATGTTTGATTTTGTTCCCAATATTTTTGCCATTTTTTTTCAATTGTTTGAAAATTATACATTTTTTACCTTCTTTCCATATTTTTTACTTAAAACTATACCAATAATATTATATGTAATTATAATAAGTGGGAATAAAACAACAAAACCTACGCACAATTTTAATACCAAATTATCAACAAAGCCTATTATTAAAATAGTAACAGCTATTATAAAGGAATTAGTAAGAGCTAAAATATGTACTAAAAGACGAAGATTTATTTTTTGTAAATTTAACTTATATTTATTTTGAAGATATTTTACTTCTGTACTTGTTTTATACTTTTCCATTTTTTTATGTCTTAGAATAATTAAAAACAAATAAATTAAATATACAAACACAAAAGTTAAACCTGCTAATATTAATTCTTTCATATTATTTCCTTTCCATAGAAAAAGTTATTATAATAGGGACGATTTATCGCGGTACCACCCTAATTCATAATAACTATTATGCACTTTAATCGTAACATGATTTAAACGACCCATATGGCAACTCCAAAGTAAGTTCATAATTTTTATTAAAGTTTTCACCAACCACTTTTTCTCTTTATAACAATTTAATTATTACTACTCTTCTTCAATGTTTTTATTTTTTTATTATACTATATTTGGTCTAAATATTCAAGTAATTTTAAAAACAAGTCAACAAATTTTTTATCTAAACCTTTGTTTCCGAGTTTACGTATTTCAATTCTTTTTTTAGCAATTTCTAATGATCCAAATAAAATGTTATCTATTTTTTCTTTTGTTTGTGTTTCTATTTGTAAATCACTGATAATATTTTCAAAATCTTCACTTATTAATCTAACAGTTTCAACCTCAATATTTTGCCCTTGACAATTAATTATTAACTGTTCTGCCGTTTTAACCTGATTTATTATTACCACAAAATCATTTTCTTCATAATAATTACTAAAATTAATTACTTGCTGATTGCTTGTTACTTGTATTTTATTAATTCTAGTGGTATTTTTAAATCTTATTTTATAGTCACGAAAAGCAGGAATAATATTTATTTTACCAGCCAAAGGATTAATTGTAACAGTATAATTATCTTTTTGATATAAATAATTTATCGTTGTTATTAAAAATTCTCCTTGTTGATAGTCCTTGGTAATTCCATCATCTTCATACAAGTTATAGATATTATTTTGCCCAGGAAAAATACATATTTCCATTTGCTTAGGTAGAGTGACATCATTTGTTGTATAGTTTTGATTTAACGGTATAATAGCCCCTTCTTGCGCAAAAACCGGATAATCTTGATCTTTATAAAACGACACATATTTTTTATCGCCACTAAATTTTTTGCCTGTTTTTAAATCATACCAAGTTCCTTTTGGAACATAAAATTTATGAATAACCCGATTCATCACGTAATCTTTTTTTATTAGAATCGGTGCAATAAACAATTGACTACCAAAAAAATATTCATGTCTAAATAAATCGTCATCATAAACTTCAGGATTTTTATAATATAATGGTTGAATTAAAGGAATACCATATTTTGAATAATTGAAAGCTTCTGTATATAAATAAGGAATTAATTTTTGCCTTAATTGTAAATATTTTTTAACAATATGACATGTTTTAACACCCCATCGCCATGGTTCTCTTTTATAAAATTTTCCTTCATCACTACCAAATTTCATAATAGGACTAAAAACGCCTAATTGAACAAATCTTGTATATAGCTCATTGTCCTCAGTACCTAAATGATATCCACCAATATCATGACTACACCAACTACAGCCTATATTAGTAGCACTGCTATTATATAATGAAATTTGTTTTAATGTTTCCCAGCTTACAATTGTTTTACCAGAATACATTATAGGATAACGATGAGGAGCTATTAAAGCATTTTCAGATAATAACATTGGTCTGTTGTTATTTCTAGCCATATCTAAAAATTGATAATGTTGTAAATAAAATAACTGTTTATTATTTTTTAAATTATGATAATCAATCCAAAAAAAATCTATATTTATATTTTCTAATCGATGAAGATATATTTTTAAATATACATCTATAAATTGAGGATTCATTAAATTAAAAGGAATATTACCTTGTTTATCTTTAGTTAAATACTTACTAGCTTCATCAAAATATAGATCATATGGCGTAAAACCCTCAGAAGGATTAAGACTTAGACCTATCTTTATATTTTTACTATGGAGATAATTTATAAACATTGGCGGATCTTCAAATAGTTGTTCATTAAATGTGTAACCACTTTTAGTTAAAATGCCATTTTTCATTCGTACATGCCAATCCTTATCTAATACTATTACTGATAATGGTATGTCATTCTTTTCAAAATTATCTATTAAATTTAAAATATCTTTATCCTTATAAGGAATATTCCTTGTCCACCAATTACCTAAGGCATATTTAGGGATTAAAGCTGGATATCCAGTTATACTATAATAATCCTGTAAACATTTAGCAAAATTTCTAACATATGCAAATAAATAAGTATCAATTTCTTGATTTTCTCTTGGTATGATATAGCCCCACTCATCGATAATATTATTTACCGAATCATCAATTGAAGCAAAACCATCTAATGAATATAACGCTTTTTTAAATTGAATTTGTCCTTTACTATTTTGCATTAAAAATGCTGGTCCACCAAAGTTTCTAACTTCTGGATGTTGATAATACCATAGTCGCTTTGTTTTTAATAATTCAACTTTTAAGTTAGCACTAGGATTTATTTTCGAACCTATAAATTTTTTTTCTTTAGCATAGGTTATATGAACATAATTAGTTGTTATCTGTAACGTTTTTTTAGTTTGGGTTAATTTAAATTCTACTGGAGGCATATCACGAAACCATACTAACTCAGTTGGTTTATCAACAAAAAGACCTTGTTCATTATATTCAAATCTTATTAGACTATCCGTTAAAATAGTTATTCTATATTTATCACCCTGAACAATATTTTGCGGATTACTTATTGCTTTTTTTTGATCAAGATGAAAATGATTTCCTAAATTGTACACTAAATAACCCCCTTTTTTTTTATAATTCTTCTATTTCAATAAAGTTAGTATGCTTAACTTTTTTAAATGGATAACCACCAGTAATAATTATTTTATCGCCTTTAGTTAATGATAAATTATTTATGGCAATATGTTTAGCACAAACTATTATTTTATCGATAGTGTTTAAATCCTCAATTTTAATAGCAGCTATGCCAAAATATAAGCTTAAATTTTTAATTGTTTCTATTTTAGGAGTTAAAGCTATTATAGGACAGTTAGGCCGAAACCGACTCAGCTTTTTAGCTGTATAACCACTCATAGTAGGAACGATGATAGCCTTACAGTTTAACATATTAGCGCACTGAACTATACTATGTGATAATACACCAGTTATATCTTGTTTCTCACTTCGGCATGCTTTGTCTGATAAGTCATAATAATTTATATCTAATTCCGCAGTTCGCATTATTTTTTCCATTATAGATAACGTTTCAACCGGATGCTTACCAATCGTTGTTTCCCCACATAACATAACAGCATCAGCACCATCTAAAACAGCATTAGCAACATCACTTACTTCCGCTCTAGTTGGTCGACTTTTTTGCTCCATTGATGATAATAATTCAGTTGCTACAACGCTTATTTTACCACTCCGATGACATTTACTAATAATTGATTTTTGAATTCCTGGTACTCTTTCCATTGGTAATGATATTCCCAAATCCCCTCGAGCTATTATTATTCCTTCACTTACACGAATAATATCATCTATTTCATTTATAGCACTTTCATTTTCTACTTTAGCTAAAATATTTAAATGATTATTTCCTAGTTCAATTAGTTTATCGTTAATTTCTAAAACATCTTCAGCAGTAGCAACAAAAGAAAGTGCTAAATAATCAGCATTTACTAAATTAGCAAAAATAATATCAGCTTGATCTTTTTTATTTAAAAAAGGCAAATTTACTTTTATTTCAGGAATATTTAATTTTTGATTATCATAAATAATACCTTCCTTTATTACTTCACATAGTAAATAATTATATTGTTTATCAACTACAACTAATTCGATATTACCATCGCTCATTTTTATTATATTATTAATTTTAATCTGCTTTATTAAATCAGGATAATTAATACTAAATTTAGTACTATCCCCTAACATTTCTTCAGTATATATTCTTATTTTAGTACCTTTTATTAAGAAGGCTTGATTACTTAATAATTTACCAATCCGAATACTTGGCCCGCCTAAATCAATAATTATGCCTGTGTTTTTTTCTAAATCTTTATCGATTTTTCGGATTTTTTTAATTATTTCTTGACAAAAATTATGATCTGCATAGTTCATATTGAATCTAATTAAATCAACACCGTTTTCAATTAATGCTTTAAGAATAACTATATCTTGACTAGCTGGTCCAATAGTAGCAATTGTTTTTGTTTTATTCATATTCTCATTCCTTATCTATTATATCAATTTTTAAAGTTTTTAAAAAGGTTTTATAACCAAATATATTTTCTTTAATATTTATTTATTTCTATTACTGGTCTTATACCAATATTAGTATTTACATCATAATTATTTATTAATCCTTTATAATAAATAAACCATGCTTGTGATGCTGAAAATGGTGTACTTGTCCAAAAGCCATGTGATGATTTTGTAACGTTTTCCGCTGATAAATTACTATTTAACCACGTTGGGCAAGAATAGGCTTTATTTGTACAGCCTAATTGAATAGCTTCTTCATAAGTTAATAAACGGGCTTTTACTTTTTTTAACATTGTTTTTTCATATCTTTGATTGTTTTTTTCATCTAATCCCGATATATCATAGTTCAAATCTGGTATTTTATTCCATTTACTGGTGTTTTTTTCTAATTCTTTTAAAGCCATATTGGGACCACTATTATTATTAATGTTTGACCAGTTACTTATGATACCTATGTTTTCATTCATAATTAAAGTGACTTTTTCTTTTGTATTACTAATAACATAAAATTTTTGCTTAAGTGATGGAGCAACATTGACCATAACTGACAATCCTTCTTTTATTTCCCTTTTACTACATATTTGATTTTTAGTTATTATACAGGCATTATTTTCTTCACTCATTATTTTAAGCTTTTTATGTTTTGTTGACCCAATTATAAGGACGACTGGTTTATTAGTTTTTTTATCTTTTATTACTTCATAATTTTTTAATATTATGTCATAATCAGTTACTTTGTTTCTTTCGATAACTAAGATACCATTTTTTATTTTGATGTTGTTATATTTAATATTTAATTCTTTGATTGTATATAAATTATTTGTAGCTTTTTCTAATCTTATATTATTTTCTTTATTAGTTTCTATTTCTTTTTCAACTAATTGAATATATTCTTGAATATTGTTTTCGATTAACTTTTTCTTATGTTTATCAATCATACAAATAGTTATTAAGATAGTTATTAAAATTATAAATAATAATACAATCATTATGCACAATCGTTCTATCATAGCATCAGCACTGATATTTTTTATTAGTTTTTTTTTCA
>JAVWOV010000017.1:0-15199 GCA_036636255.1 Bacilli bacterium | reverse complement strand
AGCTATTGATAATTTTTCTAAAAATTTAGAAAGTCTATTATTAACACCACCAATGAAAGATAAAATAGTTATTGGTTTTGATCCAGCTTATCGTACTGGTTGTAAATTAGCTGTTATTGATCATACTGGTAAATATTTAGCTATATCGGTAATTTATCCTCATGAGCCTAAAAATGAAATAGAGCAAAGTAAGAAACATATTTTATCTTTAATAGAAAAATATGCTGTTGATATAATTGCTATTGGTAATGGTACTGCTTCTAGAGAAAGCGAAAAGTTTATTGCTGATGTTATTAAGCAAAGCCCACGAAAAGTAGCTTATATATTGGTAAATGAAGCAGGCGCTAGTGTTTATTCGGCTAGTAAATTAGCTATAAATGAATTTCCTGATTTACATGTTGAACAAAGAAGTGCTATAAGTATTGGAAGAAGATTACAAGACCCGTTAGCAGAATTAGTTAAAATAGATCCTCAAAGTATTGGTGTTGGATTATATCAACATGATGTTTCCAATAAACAATTAACGGAATCTTTAGATTTTGTTGTTAGTAAAGCTGTAAATATGGTAGGTGTTAATATTAATACGGCCAGTGCTGCTTTATTAAAATATGTGGCAGGAATAACAAAAAAAAATATCGAAAAAATAATTGCTTATCGGGAAAAATTAGGAAGGATATCATCTAGAAAAGAAATTGCTAAAATATTGCCTGATAAAATATATGAACAAGCTATTGGTTTTTTAAGAATAGCCGAGGGAAAAAATATTTTAGATAGAACAGCTATCCATCCGGAAAGCTATGAAATAACTTTAAAATTATTGGATAATTTGAACTTAACAACAGCTAGTATTGGTAGTAGTAAATTAATAGAATCTTTAAATAATATTGAAATAAATAAGTATTGTGAAATATTAAAAACTGATAAATATACATTAGAAGATATTATTGAAACACTACAAAAGCCATATCGCGATCCTCGTGATGAAATGCCTAAACCATTATTAAAAAGTGATATTTTAAAAATAGAAGATTTACAATTAGGAATGAAATTACAAGGTACTGTTCGTAACGTAGCACCGTTTGGAGTTTTTATTGATATAGGTTTAAAAAATGATGCTCTCGCACATATTTCTAAACTAACTAATCATTATATTAAAGATCCTATGGATGTTTTAAGTGTTGGTGATATTGTTGAATGTTATGTTGATGAAATTCATTTGGATAAAAATAAAGTATCATTATCTTTAATAAAAACATAATTCAACATTTTTTTTAATTTAACCATGTTATTCTAATAGTATGAAATAGGAGGGTGATAAAAAAAGTCAATATAATTAGAAAGGATATTAACATGGAAAACAAAAAAACAAGTGGATTTGGAATAGTCTTAATTTTAATTTTACTAGCTTTATGTGGATACTTTATTTGGATGTATATGTCTGATAAAGATACAACTAAAAAAGAAGAAACAACGCCTAATATCAAGAAAGAAATAATTAGTGATGAGAATGCCTTGAAAAAAGTCCAAGAAAAGTATATTTTAGCGATTGATTTGTATAAATTAAAAGATAAGTTTACTAAAAAAGATGAAAAAATTAAAATTGATAATCAAGATTATTATGAATTAAGTGACTACGACAAAATAGTAGATGAATTATTTAGCCCTAATGGAAAAAAAGAATTTGAAGCATATCATAAAGATATAATTGTTAAAAAAGATGAGAAAGTATATCTTAAAAGTGATAGTATAGTTGATATGGATAAAACATATAAGGAAACAACATTTACTAAAAAAACTATTACCAAGGATAATATTACTTATCAAGCTAAATCATTTTATGATGGATTAGAAGCTAAAGAATATGATTTTGTTTTAGTTAAAAAAGATGACAATTGGTTAATTGATAAATTCCATTTCCCGTATAAAAAAACTGAATAAACAGTTTTTTTTAATTATTAAAAAAATTAACAATGACAATATTGCTTTGAAAAATATATTATGTTATACTTAAAAAAAACATTGGGGGTGATGATAATAAAAGGTCGACACTTAGAAATGTTAATTTATTTATTAAAACATAAAAAAACATTGGGGGTGATGATAATAAAAGGTCGACACTTAGAAATGTTAATTTATTTATTAAAACATAAAAAAACAACTTATAAACAATTAGCACAACATTTTGAAGTTAGTGTTAAAACCATTGAACGCGATATTAATAGTTTATCTAGTATGGGAATACCTGTATATTGTACCCAAGGAGTAGGCGGTGGTGTCAGTTTAGATGAAACATATAAATTTAGTACCAGTTTTTTTACTGCCACTGATATTCATCAAATTATTTTTGCATTAAAAATTATGGATAGTCTGTCTTATAAATCACAAAAAAACGAAATAATTAATAAATTATGTTTATTAGCACCTGATTTAAGTACTATGTTTGCAAGTGATGCTGACCATTATTTAAGTATTGATTTATTAACAGACAAAGTAGATATAAGTAATGAAATTTATGAAAAAATAGATTATTGTTTAGATAATGAATTATTAGTTTTAATCAATAATTCTATTAAAGCTGCACCGATTGGCTATGTTTTAAAGACAGATGGTTTATATTTGTTTTGCTTTACTGATACTTATCAAATGATTAAATGTCACGATATTAAAAATATTATCACAACTACATTGGTTTTTCAAAGAAATTTTATTTCTTATGAGGAGTATAAAAAAATAAACAGTTAAACAAGACATTATGTGTCGTGTTTAACTGTTATTATTAACATGGAGGAAAAATTATGCAAAAAAATATTTATGAACAAAGATCGCTTACTAAACTTATTTTAATATTTGGTATTCCCTCAATTTTAGCTTTAATGATTGAAATGATGACCGGAATTATTGATACAGCCTTTGCTGGAAATTTACCAAAAATAGGTGACAGTGCCCTGGCAGCTATGGCTTTAATATCACCAATATTAATGATTTTTACGGCTTTACAGACTTTATTTGCTATGTCAACAGGTATTTTAATAGCTAAGTATTTAAATAATAAAGAAAAACAAAATCAAAGTTATATAACTGGTATTACCATGAGTATAATTATAGCCATTATTACATCATTTATATGCTATTTTATGTTAATCAATATTTTATCAGTTTTAGGGGCTTCAGGAGAAATTTTTGATTTAGCTTATAAATATTTAAAAATACAACTTATTAGTAATATATTTAGTAGTATAGGTTATACTTTAACATGTTGTATTCGCGCTTTTGGTTATCCTAAAATTGAAGTAATGATTATAACTAGTGCTGTTATAATTAATATTATTTTTAATTATATTATGGCTTTTCAATTAAAAATGGGTATAACAGGGTTAGCGTTAGGAACTTTAATCAGCGAAATTGTTTGTTCTTTAATTGCTATTTTATTTTTAATTAGTAAAAAACTTTGGATTAACAAACAAGTAATATCTATAAAGAATTTTATTAATAGTACTTGGGAACTTTTTAAAATTGGTATTGCTCAAACAGTAATTCAAATATTAGGTGGTTGCACCGGTTTTGTAATAAATGCTAGACTATTAACGTTAGGATCAATGAATTATATAGCTGCTTGGAGTATAGTAGGACGCATTTACACCTTTATATTGATGCCTATTGTTGGAATTACTCAAGGAGTTCAAAATATTATTGCCTATTTTAATGGTAATAAACAACCAGAAAAAATTAAAAAAATTGCTCATCGAACTATGATAATGTGTACTATTTATGGTTTTATTACTTTATTATTAATGATTAGTTTTGGTCATCATTTTATAATGTTTTTTGGAGGAAATCATGAAATAGTCACCATAGCGCAAAAAGCCTTATTTATTGTTGTTCTTGGTTTTCCGGCTATTGGTATTCTATATACCGAAATGACTATACTACAAGTAACTGAACATGAAGTTTCTTCTATTTTATTAATTTTATCAAGACAAGTATTTTTTCTAATTCCACTTATTTATATCATTCCTGCTTTAGCATCAATAATTAATATATCTCCTATTATTGCTTTATTTTTCTGTATGCCACTTTCGGATATATTATCTGTTATATTTTCTAAAATAGTTAAGAAATATCTTTCTTTAAAAACAAAAAAAGAGGTTTATATTTAAAAATAAATAAATAAATTATTAAATATAGTTTTTCTATATTTATATTGTAAATAATTATTAGATATGTTAAAATATTATTAATGAATAAGGAGGTTTTATTAAAAGTGAAGAAACAATTTAAAAAGATATTAAAAAAAGTCCTTGAAATATTTTCTGATTTAAAGGATACCTTAATACTTATGGATAAAAAAGTATTGATAATTATTGGTGGTGTTGTTTTGCTTATATTATTGGTGATTTTATTAGTGATATTTACTCCTCGAACTTTAAAATGTGAACAAACAGTAAAAAATGAAGGTATAATTAATACAAATATGATTGAAATAAAATATAGAAAAGATACCATTAAACAAATTAAAACAATTTATAATTATCAAGCTAAGACAGATAAAGATAAAAAAGATATAAATCAAATAAAACTAGCTATGGAAAATATTGCTAAGGTGTATAAAAATATGGATGGTGTTGTTTTTACAAAAACAGTTGATAGGGTAAAAGTTTATCAAGCTGAACAAATAATTAATTTTAAAGAAATATCTGATGAAAATTTAGCTAATATTGGTATAGCTCATAGTTATAAACAAGTTAGAAAAAATTATGAGGGATCAGGTTTTACTTGTAAATAATTAATATTATTCTTGATAAATCGAAATGTTTTTTTTGATAATATGAGAACTTATAAAACGAAATTTTTAAAGGAGAGGAATATAAAATGGAAAATTTAACAATGGAAAAAGTAACAAATTTTTGTAAACAATATGGATTTATATTTCAAGGTAGTGAGATATATGGGGGTCTTGCTAATACATTTGATTATGGTCCTTTAGGAGTGGAACTTAAAAATAATATTAAAAAAGCATGGATGAAAAAGTTTGTTCAAGAATGTCATAATAACGTTTGTTTGGATAGTGCTATTTTAATGAATCCTAAAACTTGGGAGGCTAGTGGGCATCTTAAAACATTTAGTGACCCATTAATTGATTGCAAAGCTTGTAAGACAAGATATCGTGCAGATCAGTTAGTAGAATCAGTTTCTATTGATGCTACAAGTATGGATGAGCAACAATTATTAGCAACTATAATAGAAAAAAAAATATTTTGTCCTAAGTGTGGTAAATTAGATTATACTGGTATCAGACAGTTTAATTTAATGTTTAAAACATTTCAAGGGGTAACGGAGGATAATAAAAATACTGTTTATTTACGACCAGAAACGGCTCAGGGTATTTTTGTGAATTTTTTAAATGTTCAAAGAAGTATGCGGATGAAAGTTCCTTTTGGAATATGTCAAATAGGTAAAAGTTTTAGAAATGAAATAACTCCAGGTAATTTTATTTTTAGGGTTAGAGAATTTGAACAAATGGAATTGGAATTTTTTTGTAAACCGGGTACGGAATTGGAGTGGTTTAAATATTATAAAGAATATTGTAAAAATTGGTTATTACAACTTGGTGTAAAAGAACAAAATTTAAGATTAAGAGATCATGCTAAAGAAGAATTAAGTTTTTATAGCAATGCTACTACTGATATAGAATATAAGTTTCCGTTTGGTTGGGGTGAATTATGGGGAATAGCTAGTCGTACGGATTATGATTTATTACAGCATCAAAAATATAGTAATAAGGCGATGACTTATTTAGATCCTGAAACAAATGAAAAATATATACCTTATGTTGTGGAACCATCGGTTGGGGTTGATAGAACTGTTTTAACTATTTTGTGTGATGCTTATCATGAAGAACCATTAGCATCAGGGGAAACTCGTGAAGTATTAAAATTACATCCTTTTTTAGCACCATATAAATTAGCAATATTACCACTAGTTAAAAAATTTCATAGTGAAAAAAGTTATAATATTTATACATTATTATCAAATCATTTTATGGTTAGTTATGATGAAAGTGGTAATATTGGTAAAAGATATCGTCGCCAAGATATTATTGGTACACCATTTTGTTTAACGGTTGATGATAATACTTTAGAATTTAATACTGTTACGATTAGACAGCGTGATTCAATGGAACAAGTTACTATTGCTATTGATGAAGTTGTTAATTATATTGAAACAAAAATAAAATTTTAAAATTGATTTTACAGATACTTATTGTTAAAAATGTTTAAGGTTTATTTCTTAAGTATTTATAACAATTTTTTTTATAATAAAAAAAGCATAGAAAATTCTATCCTAATTAATTAATTTGTTATAAATAGTATTAATGTCAATTAACATTTGTTTATTAAAGGAATGACTTAATTTGTCTGTTTCATATCTAGGGGTCAAATGTAAATGAAAATGTTTAATTTCTTGCCCATAATCATTATTTTGTACTAAGGTTAAACCAGCAATATTTAATTTTTCTTTTAATAAAATGTATAACTTTTTAATGATTTTATGAATATGAATTAAAGTGTTATCATCAATATCTAAAATATTGATAAAATGTTTTTTGGGAATAATTAATAAATCACCATTAGTAGACGGGTTAATATCTAAAAACACTTTAACAATTTCATCTTCATAAATAGTATATGAGGAAATTTCCCCACTGATAATTTTGCAAAATAAACAATTCAATTTAATCACTTCCTTATAAATTATATCATGGTTATGTTTATAAAACTAGTTTTATTTTTCTTTTTCTAATGTTATTTTAATATTATGTATTTTACAAAAGGTCATAAAAGTTTCAAATGTATATTTTCTTTTGCCACTTTCATATTTTTGAATACCATCTCGACTACGATTAACTGTTTTAGCAAAATCTTTTTGGGTTAATTCTGTCCATTCTCGAATCATGCGCATAATATCTTGTTCGTTAAAATTGTTAGCTATTATTTTCATGTTCACCTCCAGCTATCAGTAAATTCTTGACAAGTATACAACATGTATGTATAATATAGTTAATAATGCGTCCACAACGTGCGTATTAAAAATAATAAAGGAGAAGAAATGAAAAAAAATTTAATATTATATTTTGTTTTAGTAACAATTTTATTTGTTGACTATTTTTGTTCTATTTTTTTAGCACAACTGTTACATATTGATAATTATATTTTTAAATCAATAACAGGTATGATGCCGGATATTAGAGGCGATATAATGATTTGCTTTTTCTTGATTATCGTTGAAGGAATTATAGCTATTTCTATTCATGATAAAAGGAATGATATTACTAATCAAAAAAACATAAAAAATAAAAATGATTTTAGTAAATAAAATCATTTTTATAACTAATTTAGTGAATATCTGCGAATATTCTATTATATATTGCACTAAATTCATCTTTTTTAATCAATTATATAGAGAAAAGTTGAATATGATGATAAAATATATATGGAGATGAAACTTATGCATAAATTGGAAATAAAAAATTTGTATGTTAGTATTTTAGAACAAGTGATTTTAAAGGATTTTAATTTACAAATAAATAGTGGTGAAATTCATGTTATTATGGGACCAAATGGAACAGGGAAGTCAACTTTAGCTAAGGTTATTATGGGTGATCATAATTATAAAATTATTAGTGGAACAATTACTTTTGACGGTCAAGTAGTAAATGATTTATCTGTTTCTAAACGAGCACAGTTAGGAATATTTTTAGGTATGCAGGCACCTTTAGAAATAGAAGGGGTTACTAATGCTGATTTTTTAAGAAATGTTTTAAGCAATCGTCAAGGAACAAAGTTTAAATTGTATGAATTTATAAAAGAAATAGAAGCAACAGCAGACTTATTAAAAATGGATAAAAATATGATTCATCGAGGGATAAATCTTGGCTTTTCGGGTGGGGAAAAAAAGAAAAATGAAATATTACAAATGTATATGTTAAAACCTAGTTTGGTTATTTTAGATGAAATCGATTCGGGTTTAGATGTTGATTCTTTAAAAATAGTTGGTGATAATGTGACAAAATATTATCAAGACAAAAAACCAGGGATATTATTAATTACCCATTATCAAAGATTACTTGATTATATTAAACCTGATTTTATTCATATAGTAGTTGATGGAACAATTGTAAAAAGTGGTAATTTTGATTTGGTTAAAGAAATTGAACAAGATGGTTATGATAAAATTAGAAAAACCGTTAAAACTAGGTCTTGTATAATAAAGGAAAATTGTCAAGATGAATAAAATACAATTAGTTAATAATAATATTGTTTCTAAGTTACTGGATAAGGACATCGTTTTTAAAAATAATACTCAGGAAGTGGGATTAAGTGTTTATAATTTGGATTTTGAAATATTAAAAAATACTAATTTAAATATATCTTATGATAATATTGAAGAAACGAAATTAGCTATAACATTTAAAATAAAAAAAAATGTTAAGTTTAAAATAACAGAATTAAGAAAAGGTTTAAAGAGTAAGGTGCAATATAAATTTTATCTTGAACAAAATAGTCAAATTGATATTGATAAATTTTATAATTTAAGTGGTTCTAAAGAATTAGTTGTTATTTATTTAAATGGTAAGGATGCAAGTATTAATTATAATTTTAAAACAATTTGTCATGATAAGGAAAAATATGATTTAATGGTTTATCATAATGCTCCACAAACTATTAGTAATATAATAAATAAAGGTGTTAATAATGGTAAAGGTAATCTTATTTTTAATGTTTCTAGTTTTGTTCCAAGTGGTAATGTTGCTTGTTGTTTAAATCAAATGGGCCAAATTATTAATTTAACTGATGGTTTATGTCAAATAAATCCTAATTTATTAATTGATGAATTTGATGTTAAGGCTAATCATAGTGCCAATATTGGTAAATTTAGTGAGGAAGCAATGTTTTATTTACAAAGTCGTGGTATTAGTCATAGCCAAGCCTTAAATCTTTTAATAAAGGGTTTTCTTTTAGAAGGTGTAACAAATAATAAAACAATAATAAAAAAAATTATAAATGATTATTGGGGGTGAAATAAATGAATAGAGAAGACTTTGCTATGTTAAAAACGGGTGTTATTTATTTTGATAATGGGGCAACAACGTTAAAACCAACTATTTTGTCAATGGTAACAAGTGATTATTATAACAATTATAGTGCTAATGCACATCGTGGTGATTATGATATTAGTTTAAAAGTTGACAATTTATATGAAGCAACTAGGCAAGCAGTTAAGGTATTAATAAATGCTAATGATACGAAAGAAATAATTTTTACTAGTGGAACGACGGATAGTTTAAATAAAATAGTATTTGGTTATTTTAAAAACTTTTTAGTAGAAGATGATGAAATAATTTTAAGTAAAAGTGAACATGCATCGAACATTTTACCATGGTTTGAATTAGCAGATAGGATAAAAATAAAAATAAAATATATTGAATTAGATGATAATTTAAAAATTACATTTGAAAATTTTAAGAATACTATTACGTCTAAAACAAAAGTTATTTCTTTAGCGCATATTACTAATGTAGTTGGGGATGTTCGTGATATTAAAAGAATAATTCAATATGCTCATCAATTAAATATATTGGTGGTAATTGATGGTGCACAAAGTGTGGGACATCAAAAAATTGATGTGCAGGCTTTAGATATTGATTTTTTAGCTTTTTCAGCTCATAAGATGTGTGGTCCAACAGGTGTTGGCGTTTTATATGGTAAAAGCAAATTGTTAAATAATATTAAACCAATTATATTTGGTGGGGGTATGAATACATCTTTTAGTGCCGAAAATGTTAGAATTTATAGTGAATTACCACATTTGTTAGAAGCTGGTACGCCTAACATAGCTGGAGTGATTGGCTTTAATGGAGTGATTGATTATTTAAATAAAATAGGTTTCGATAAAATAAGTGATTATGAAAAAAAATTAAAAAAATATGCGGTTGATCGATTAAAAGAAATAGATAAAATAGAAATATATAATGAACAAAGTGAAAGCAGTATCATTACATTTAATATTGCAGGTATATTTGCTCAAGACCTAGCTATTTATTTAAATAAATATAATATATGTATTCGTGCGGGTAATCATTGTGCTAAAATATTAAAAGATGAAATAGGTATAAAAAATACTTGTCGTATTAGTTTCTATTTTTATAATACTAAAGAAGAAGTAGATAAATTAATAATAGCTTTAAAAAATAATAATATAAAAAAAGAAATAATATAGTCTGTTGACTATGTTTTTTTTAGGACTAAATATAAAAAAATATGATATAATGTTAATGGATGGTGATTTAAGTGTATCAAGATAAAAAAATTTTTATTTTAGGTATGGCTAGAAGTGGGTATGAAGTAGCTAAAGTATTAAGAAATTATACTGATAAAATTTTAATAACTGATAACAAAGAACAAGATGAAGAACATGTTAAAGAATTAACTGATATGGGTATTCAATATATTATGACTGATAATCCTTCTAAATTATTAGATGATAGTTTTGATATATTAGTAAAAAATCCAGGCATTAATTATAAGCAAAAATGTGTTGTTAAGGCTAAAAACCACAATATTGCTATTATTAATGAAGTGGAAGTTGCTTATAATTTATTACCTAAGAGTGTTAAAATAATTGGGGTGACGGGATCTAATGGTAAGACTACGACGACAACTTTAATTTATGAAATGTTAAAAGGCGCTAAAAAGTCTGTTCATTTAGGTGGTAATATTGGTATTCCCGTAGTATCTATTTTGAAAAATATTAAAAAAAATGATATTTTAGTTTTAGAAATATCTTCTCATCAATTACAAGATTTAAAAAATTTTAATTGTTATATAAATATTCTTACTAATTTATCAGAAGTTCATTTGGACTTTTTTGAGAATTATGAAAATTATAAAAATTATAAGAAACGAATTTTTAAAAATAATACTAAGGATGATATTGCTATATTAAATTATGATAATCAAGATGTTTTATCTTTAACTAAAAATATAAATGCTAAAAAGCTTTATTTTTCGACGGTTAAAAAACAAGATGCTTATATAGAAAATAATAAAATATATTATAAAAATGAATTGATAATTACCACTGATGATATAAGACTACAAGGATTACATAATTATGAAAATATTATGTGTGCTATAATGACCGTTAAGCAATTTGGTGTAACAAATGAAACAATCAAGGAGGTTTTAAATAACTTTTATGGTGTTGAACATCGGTTAGAATTTGTTACTAAAATAAATAACCGTTGTTTTTATAATGATTCTAAAGCAACTAATATTAAATCAACTTCGATAGCGCTTAATTCTTTTTCGGTACCGATTATTTTATTATTAGGAGGTTTAGATAGAGGACATTCTTTTCAGGGATTGACGCCTTATTTAAGCCATGTAAAACAAATAATAAGTTATGGTGAAACGAAGGAAAGAATTAAACAATATGCTGATACAATTAATATTGATTGTGTTATTGTTAATAATTTAGAAGAAGCTACGAAAGTTGCTTATAATTTATCTGAAGAAGGAGATATAATTTTATTAAGTCCTGCTTGTGCATCTTGGGATCAATACAGTTCATTTGAACAAAGAGGTGAAGAATTTAAAAAAATTATAAATGAGTTAAATTAACAAGATTTGATTTTGAAAAAAAGGTGATAATATGTTAGAATGTAAATGGAGGTAAAAAATGAGTAAAATAAAAGTAATGACTATTTTTGGAACACGTCCGGAAGCTATTAAAATGGCTCCATTAGTAAAGGAATTACAAAAAAGTGAAAAAATTGAAACAATTGTTTGTGTAACTGCTCAACATCGTGAGATGTTAGATCAAGTATTGAAAATATTTGCTATAAAACCTGATTATGATTTAAATATTATGAAAAAAGGTCAAACACTTGCTGAAGTAACTTCAAGAGCTTTAATGGGTTTAGAACAAGTTATTCGGGAAATAAAGCCTAATATTGTTTTGGTTCATGGTGATACAACGACAACTTTTGCTGGTGCTTTAGCATCTTTTTATAACCAAACAGATATTGGTCATGTGGAAGCAGGTTTAAGAACTTGGGATAAATATGCCCCTTTTCCAGAGGAAATGAATCGGGGAATGGTGGGAATAATGGCAGATATGCATTTTTCACCAACTAAGTTAAGTGCACAAAATTTAATAAATGAGGGTAAGGAACAAGGGGAAATTTATATTACGGGTAATACGGCAATTGATGCTATGAAGATAACTATTAAGGATGATTATTATCACGATGTATTTGATTGGCTTCAAGATGATCGTTTGATATTGCTAACGGCTCATCGTCGGGAAAATCTCGGTGAACCTATGCGTCATATATTTAAAGCTATTAAAAGAATAGTGACGGAGTTTAAGGATGTTAAAGTGGTTTATCCAATTCATATGAATCCTAAAGTTCGGGAAGTGGCTCATGAAATATTTAATGATTGTAAACGAATAAAATTAATAGAACCGTTAGAAGTAGTTGATTTTCATAATTTTATTAATAAGTCATATATTATTTTAACCGATAGTGGGGGAATTCAGGAAGAAGCACCATCTTTAGGTAAACCGGTTTTAGTTTTAAGAGATACTACGGAAAGACCGGAAGGTATTGAAGCTGGTACTTTAAAACTAGTAGGTACTAATGAGCAAACAATATATGAAGCAACTAAAGAATTATTAATAAATAAAAATTTGTATAAGAAAATGAGTAATGCATGTAATCCTTACGGTGATGGGCAGGCTAGTTGCAGAATTGTTGAAGCAATAATAAATAAATATCAAAATTTCGATTAATTTCGAAATTTTTTTAGTTAATATCATATACTAGAAATAGGTGGTTATAATGGCTAAAAGAGAAGAATTTAAAAGTTTTATCAAAAAAAATCCGCATTTATTAAAATATATTCAAAATGAAAAAATGACGTGGCAGAAATTTTATGAAATTTATGATTTGTATGGTGATGATCAGGCGGTGTGGGCTGATTATCAGATAAAAGATAATAAGCCTAAAAAGGAAAAAATTACAGATATTGGTTATACTGATATTTTAAGTTGGTTAAAATCTGTTGATCTTGATAGTATTCAAAATGGTGTTGGAAGTTTACAACGTGTTTTAAGTGTTTTTCAAGATTTGTCGACAAATAATACGTCAAAGCCAAAAGAAGAATATAAACCCCGCCCTTTATATCATCATTTTGAGGATTAATGATTTTAGATACGCAATTTAAAATTAAAAACAACCCTAATTATTCAAGATATTTAAAGGAAAATTCTTATTGGTATAAATATTTGAATCGAGATCCAACAATTTTTTTAGCTTTTGAAGAAGAAGTGAAAAAATTTTATGGTTTAAGACCACAAGATCGTATTAGTAAGGTTCTTGATACTGTTGAAATGGTTAGTACTATTGTAAATAATTTTAAATAATGCTATGATATTATTGGTGATAAAATGCGGGTAATAAGTGGTAAATATAAAGGGAAAAACTTATTGGGTTTTAATATAAAAGGAACTAGACCAACAATGGATCGTGTGAAAGAATCTATTTTTGCGATGATTCAAATTAACATAAAAAATAGTGTTTGTTTAGATTTGTTTGCTGGTAGTGGATCTATGGGGATAGAAGCACTTAGTAATGGAGCTAAAAAATGTGTTTTTGTTGATAATAATATAACAGCTATAACGATAATCAAAAAAAACACAGAATTTGTTAAGGAAGATATTAAAATTTACAATTTAGATTATAAACAGGCTTTAAATAAATTTGAAAATGATAATTTAAAATTTGATTTAATTTTTATCGATCCTCCTTATGATAATAATATAATTGAAAATATTATTAAACAAATTGATGAATTAAATATATTAAATAAAAATGGATTAATCATATGTGAATCAACTGTTTGCCTAATTGACTATTTTTCTTGTATAAAGACAAGAAAAATAAGTGATAAATGGATAAAAATATATAGAAAATAAAATTTCTTTTTTTTTATATGTAACAGGAAAACACCTTTCATAAATTGTATATAAGTGTAGGGAGGTGATGTATGATTAAAAGGTATCCGCTTATTAGGCAGGATGAATTGAAAGATTGTGGTCCGGCTTGTATTGCTACATTAATAAAATATTATAATGGTTATATCCCTTTAGGAAAAATAAGAGATATGTGTAAAACAACTAAAATGGGAACAACGGCTTATGATATAATTGCTACTTTAAAAAAGAATGGTTTTCAGGCTAATGGTTTTAAAACTAATATGTTAGAAATAAGTAAAAAAACTACTAATTATCCGTTGATAGCTCATGTTACGGTAAATAAGTTTTATCAACATTATATTATTATATATGAAATAAATCCCCAAAAAAAATCAGTAATTATTGGCGATCCTCAAGATAAAGTGAAAAAAATATCGTTTGAAGAATTTGAAAAGATGTGGAACAAAATAATTATAACGGCTTATCCTATAAAAAAAATTGCTTGTTGTCAAGAAAATACACCATCATTATTTAAATATATAATGAAATTATTAAAAAACTATAAAGGTAGTTTATGTTTGATTTTTATTTTATCAATTTTTTTAACTTTTTTAGCTATTATTTCATCTTTTTATTTACAATATATGATTGATGGTATTAATGCTTATAAAACAATTGATTATTTTTTAATCGGTTTTATAATGTTTAGTATATTTAATATAATTAAAAATTTTAGTGTTTTTTTTAGAAATAAAATTTTAATGTTTATTAATAATAAAATTGATGAAATTATTACTAATGATACCTTTAATAGCATTATTTCACTTCCTTATCGATATTATAAGAATCATACTATTGGTGAGATAATTACGAGGATTAAAGAGCTGTCCTGTGTGAAAGAAGTAATTAGTAAAGTAGCATTATCATTATTTTTAGATTTGCCGTTGACTATTATTGCTTTAATTGTTCTTTATAATATCAATCAAACGTTATTTTTAATTGCTATTATTATTTTACTATTATATAATTTTTCCATCATTTTATTTAAAAATAAATATGAAAAACATCTTAATTTACAACAGGTAAAAAATGCTTTTGTAACTTCATATTTAGTTGAATCTATTACGGCTTTCGAAACAATTAAAGGGTTGAATTTAGA
>JAVWOV010000016.1:0-15558 GCA_036636255.1 Bacilli bacterium | reverse complement strand
TTTTTTTGGATGCATAAGAAATCTTATTTGAAGCTCAATATGATTATCAATTACTTTCGTATAAATAATAGGATTATATTGATTATAATATATACGATAATGAAGACCCACATCATTAATTTGATTTTTCATTTTAGGCGGAATAGATTTTATCAAAGCATTACTATTAACTATTTTTAATAATATTTTTTTAGCATTTTCAATATCGCTATCGATAGGAAGACATACACTTATTTCTTCCCAAACATATTTAAAAGCCTTATTATAATTTTTGATAGGTTGTTTAAAAACAGTAGAATTAGGAAAACTAATAATAATTCCCGTACTTTGTCCTCCAGCACTTTTTTCACCAATTTCTAGCACTTCAAAATTCATACTAGTCATATTAACAACATCACCTTTTAATTCTTCTATTTGAATTCTATCTTCTATTTCAAAAGGTTTTTTTATTTTAATATAAATGCCTGAAAAAAAATTTAAAATTAATTCTCTTAAAGAAAGCGCAATAGCCGCTGATATAAAACTAATTAAAGTAATAAGGCTAGCTATATGATCTTCCCATATCAAAAATATTACTAACCATTTTATAAGACTAATCGCTATTTTAAAATTACGCATATATAAAAAACGTTTATGATTATCTTTAATAATTTTTAATAAACTAAAACTTATTCTTTTAATAATAAAAGCCACCAAAAAAACAATAATAGTTAAAATTATTAAATAAATATAATTTTTATCGATATTAATAAAACCACCTAAATAAAGGCTTAAATCTTCTATTTTTGACATATTATCCCTCTTTTTTTCATTATATACTATCGTTTATATAATAGCAACATTATCATAAAAAAATTATAAATATTTTATTTATAATTTAATTATCACACAAATTTAATAATTTTTCATAAATTCCAGGTTCAACTTTGTTTAAATAATTAATTGTAATTTCTAAAGATTTTTTATACTCACCCTTATAAAATAAACCTTCCGCATATGTTAAAAATTTATTTAAATCTTCAAAATTACTACGATAACGATTACCATAAACAATAGCCATTTCAGCAAACATAGCTGTTTTCATCATTTCTTTTGTTTTAGTAAATAATTTTAATACTAAATCCCTAGCCGTATCCACCCGAGTATTTAACACACTTATAGTAATAGGCTTTTTTTCTAATTCCTTTATTATTTCTTTTATCGCCGCCTGTGCTTCTCTTACTTCCACATAATAATATTTTGGTATAATTGGCAAATTATAATCTTTTATCTTATTTTTAGAATCCTTTAAAATAAGTTTAATTTCTTCCAACTGTTGTCTTGCACGAACTTCATCATCACGCAAACTTCCAATTGAATCAATAGTTTCATCTAACTTAATTTCAATATTATTTAAAGTTGCAACTAAATTTTCTATCTCACTTGTTAATTTTGAATATGCAAATGTCTGCTTATTCATATATTCTTGCAATAATTGATAATCCTTATTTAAATCATCTAATTCATTTTTTATAATATTTAATAAAGTAATATCATTCTTTGACAAATTATATATATTCTTAACTTGCCCCATTTGACTAAAAATATCAGCTACTAAATTAAAAGTTTTAGTATATTTTATTTTAAAAGCATTATTAATATCTTCATAACAATTACGATCATTTTTTTCTTTTTCAAAATCATCAAACAAATTATCAAAATATTCCAATAAAACTTTCAATTCAAAAATACAATCTTCCAAATTTAATTGACCACTACGAGTTATAACATCAGTCATTTTTTTCTTAGCTTCTTCGATATTATACTCAACATTTAAATAATCAAGTGGATATCCTTCCTGCTTCATTTGTTGATAAGTATTACATACTTCTTCAATACGCTTCGGTAAAATATCATTATAAAGAAGGATAATAGCCGGTAATTCCTCTAAAACAATTACTAAATGTTTTAAAGAATCATCAATATCCTTAACAATAATACTAACTTGTTCATACAATTTTTTTTCCATAGCTATTTCAAACGCTTCAAATTTCTTAGGAATATTTTCAATATGTGAAAAAACAATTTCCTCTAATTGTCCAAATGATCCCTTTGCCTCTTGAAATTTATTAAGTAAATCACGATATTTCCCTTTAAGCTTAGTTATAAGACCACGGTTTCTTTCCTCACTATCAGTAATTAAAGCAATTTCTTTAAGTAAATATTCAAAATTAGCCTTAACACGATATAATTCAATTTCAAGCTTTGCTATTTTATAAATAGTTGCCTTATAATCCATTTGTGATAAAGAATAATCTGCTTCTAATAACATATCAGTTATTTTAGGAATCTGAGTATTTTTAATATTTTCTATTCTCTCTTGCCAACTATTATACATTATCTCTATTTTTTCATTTTTTAATAAACCTTCAACTTTTTCTATATAAGGCGCAACAGGTGTTCCATCTATTTGATTTTTCTTTATTTCTAAGTCCTCAATCATTTTCTTGATTTTTTTTTGCTTATAATTTTGCATAACATTTAAAATAACGACAATAAAAATAATAGTTATAATTGATACAAAAATAAGAACAATTAATAAATTATCCATTTCATCACCGCCTATTATTATAATAACACATAATTCGACAATTTTCAATTTATTATAATAAAAATATTGATTATTAACTTTCATTTTAAAGGCTAATTTAAAAAATAAAAAATAAGAAAATACAAACTATTCTTATCTTTATTATTAAAAAAAGCATTATTATTTAGCTTGATACCAATCATTACCCTGTTGTATATCTATTTTTAATGGTACTGATAATTTAAAAGTATTTTCCATTATTTGCTTAACAATTGTTTTAACCTGTTGTACTTCTGTTTCTAAGGTATCAAAAATCAATTCATCATGAACTTGTAAAATCATTTTACTTTTCAGCTTGTTTTTTTTAAACGATTCATTTATTTCAATCATTGCTTTTTTAATTATATCCGCACTAGTACCCTGAATAGGAGTATTTAATGCCATTCTTTCACCACTATTTCGAATCATATGATTACTATTTTGTAATTCATTAATATATCTTGTTCTACCTGATAAAGTCTTTACATAACCCTTTTCATGGGCTTGTCTGATTGTATTTTCCATATATTCTTTAATGCCAGGATACGTATTCAAATAATTTTCAATTATATTACCAGCCTCTTTAGGAGAAATACTTAAATTTTCTGACAATCCATAACTACTAATACCATAAATAATACCAAAATTAACAGCTTTAGCCGTTCGCCGCATTTGTTTAGTTACTTCTTCTAGCGGAACATTAAATACATCCGAAGCTGTTTTTGTATGAATATCCAAATTGTTTTTAAAAGCTTCTATTAAAGTATCAATATGTGCTATATGAGCTAAAATACGCAATTCAATTTGCGAATAATCAGCCGTAATTATTATAAAATTAGGACTAGGTATAAAGGCTTTACGAATTGATTTACCATACTCCGTACGATAAGGAATATTTTGCAAATTAGGCTCAACACTAGATAAACGTCCAGTTCTCGTTAACGTTTGATTATAAATTGTATGAATTTTACCATCATCCATAATAGCATTTAAAAGCCCCTCAATATAGGTTGTATATAATTTTGATAACACCCGATGTTCCATTATCGGTTTAATAATAGGATGTTTATCCACAAGCTTTTTTAAAACGTCTACCGCCGTTGAATAACCTGTCTTACCTTTTTTACTATGTGGTAATTGCAAATGTTCAAATAAAATTTGACCTAATTGACTAGGCGATGATATATTAAATTCTTTACCAGCAAAATTATAAATTTCCCTACTGATATGCTCTAATTTGTTTTTAATTTCTTCTCCCATATTTTGAAGAATTTTTTTGTTAACATAAACACCATTATATTCCATATCAGCTAAAGTATATGTAAGCGGTATTTCAATATCATAAAAAAGATTATCTAAACATTTTTCTTTTAAATTTGTAACTAATTTATCATGTGTTTCATAAATAAATTTAGCTTTTAATAAAGCATTATATGCAACTATTTCACTAGTAGGTTTAACTTCTTTATTTTTCTTACCATAAATATTTTCATAATAATCAATATTATATCCAATCATATTAGCCAAATAAGCAATATCATCTTTGACATTATAATCTAACAAAAAAGCTGCAATCATAGTATCAAAATTAATTTTTTCTATAGTTATATCATACCATTTTAAAGCTGTATAAACTTTTTTAATATCATAAGTATACTTATTAATACTATTTAATATCCCTGGTTTTTGTTTTAGTATCTCAAACGGAATATAACAACTCTCTTCATTATTATATACACCCATTCCTAATATTTCACAATGATGATAATTAGTTTTAAATATTTCTAAATATATAGCACTGTCCTTAGTAATATTTATTTCATCAATATCATTAATTATAGTTATTTCCAAATTAGGAGCCGTTTCCCTAGGAGCTTTTTTTAAAAAAGAATAAAATTCTAAATCCTCATATAATTTATGAAGATTTTCCGTATCTTCTTGCTGATATTTAATATCTTTAATTTTTATCGTCATCGGAACTTCTTTTATTATAGTAGCTAACTCATAACTTAAATAAGCATTTTCTTTATCCGTTAGTAATTTTTCTTGTAATTTAGGACTTATTTTATCTATATTAGCATAAATATTATCTAAATTTTGATAATCTTGTAATAATTTTAAAGCTGTTTTCTCACCTATACCTTTGACACCCGGAATATTATCTGAAGGATCACCCATTAAAGCTTTTAAATCAATTATTTTAATCGGCTCTATACCATATGCTTCTTTAAAACTTGCTTCGTCATATCTTATATAATCTTTTTGACGTAATAATTTTATTGAAACATCAGAACTTATCAATTGTAATAAATCTTTATCACTACTAATAATTGTACCAATATATTTTTCATCTTCATCACAATAGCGTGCAAATGTTCCAATAATATCATCAGCCTCATAATTTTCTATTTCATAATACTTTATACCCATATAAGTTAATAATTGCTTAGCAATAGGAAATTGAACTTTTAACTCATCAGGCATCTTAATTCGACAAGCTTTATAATCTTTATATTTTTCATGACGGAATGTTTTACCAAGATCAAAAGCAACAATTATATAAACGGGTTTCTCTTCCATTACTATTTTATTGATCATATTAGTAAATCCAAATAAAGCATTAGTCGGAAATTCTTTACTATTTTTCATAATTTTTCCATTATAAGCAGTAGCATAATAACTTCTAAATAACAAATTATTTCCATCAATTAAAACAATCTTTTCCATTTGTTCACCTTTTCTATTCCTTTTATTAATAATTATCTGTTTATTTAATCCCTAAATAATACTTTTTTTTGCCTCTTCTGATAATTAAAATTTCCTCACCTATTAAATCTTTATTAGTTATTAGATAATTCTCATCAATTATTTTTTTATTATTAATAGTAATTGAATGATTTGCTATAAATTCTCGGGCTTCTCTTTTACTAATACAAATATTATTATTTATTAAAACATTTAAAACATTATCATTCAGGGCAAATTTAAAATTAGGTACATCCTTTAAAGCCTCCTTAATTTCTTGAGCATTTAAAGCTTCAAAATTACCACTAAATAATGATTGACTAATTTTTAAAGCCTTTAAATATTCTTCCGTACCATGAATAAAAGTTATTAATTCTTGCGCTAAAGCCCGATGAGCATGTCTTAAATGCGGATTTTTTAAATGATCTTCCGCTAATTGTTCAATTTCATCTTTACTTAAAAAAGTAAAAATTTTTAAATAACTAATAACCATTTCATCTTCAACATTAACAAGAAATTGATACAATTCATAACTTGATGTTTTATTTTTATCTAGCCATAAAGCATTACCCTCACTTTTACCAAACTTATTTCCTGATGCATCAGTTACTAAAGGCATTGTAAAACCATAAGCTTCTTTCCCTATTTTTTTTCTAATCAATTCCACACCAGCAGTTATATTACCCCATTGATCAGATCCCTCTACTTGCAATTGGCAATTTTTATTTTCATATAAATACAAAAAATCTAACGCTTGCATTATCATATAAGAAAATTCAGTATAAGTAATACCATTTTCTAATCTTCTTTTAATAATATCCTTATCTAACATATAATTTACATTAAAATATTTCCCATAATCACGTAAAAAATCAATAAAATTTATTTCTTTTGACCAATCATAATTATTAACAATCTCATATCCAAATAAAGTTGTTATTTGATTTTTTATACCTTCATAATTTTTTAAAAGACTTTCCTTAGTTATCATTTGTCTTTCTTTAGATGGCCTTGGATCTCCAATTAACCCCGTTGCCCCACCTACCAATAATATCGGATGATGTCCAGCATCTTTTAATCTTTTAGCCGTTAATAGCGAAGATAAATGTCCTAAATGTAAACTTTCAGCTGACGGATCAGTTCCCCAATAAAAAGTAAGTGTTTCTTCATTTAATTTTTGTTCTAAATCATCACTTGTTATATCTTTAATTAAACCACGCCATTTTAAATCATCAAATAATTTCATTTTTCTATTCCTCCTTGCTGCATTATTGATAAAGCATTACTAGTGCCGATTCTCGTAACCCCTAATTCAATAAATTCATTTATTTGCATTTCTGTTTTAATACCTCCACTAGCTTTTACTTCTAATAGTTCATTAGCATTTTCCATAATTATTTTTACATCAGTTATTTTAGCCCCACCACTGCCAAAACCAGTAGATGTTTTAATAAAATTCACATAAGTTTCATTACATATTTCCGTTAATTTTATTATTTCTTCTCTATCAAGATAACAAGTTTCTATAATAACTTTTAAAACCTTACCATCAATAGCATCTCTTATTGTACATATTTCTTCTTTTATGTATTGAAAATCTTTATTTTTAACAGCCCCCATATTAATAACCATATCTATTTCGTCTGCACCATTAAAAACAGCATTAATAGCTTCAAATTCTTTAACCTCCGTTGTTTGCATGCCACTAGGAAAACCGATAACTGTACATATATTAATACTAGTATTTTTTAACAACGAACTTGCTAATTTTACATAATATGGGTATACACAAACAGAAGCAAAACGATATTTCAAAGCCTCATCACAAAGTTTTTCAATATCCTTTAAATTAGCTGTTGTTGACAAATTAGTATGATCGATATATTTATTTAATTCCATATTTTATTTTTGAGTATAATACCCAAAACTCCTTTCATTAAGTATACTATTTATTATACTATATTTTTATTTGTTTTGATACCGCATTAAGTAACAACAATTTAAATCATCACACTATTTATCATGCATTTGTTCAATTATATTTTCTATTTTCTTACCAGTAGCAATAGATTCATCATAAACAAAATGAAGTTTGGGCAAATGGCGAATAAATATTCGCTCACTTAAATTTCTTCTAATAAAACCTTGAGCTTTTTCTAAAGCTTTTAAAGTTGCCTCCCGGCGCTGATCATTTAAAATAGTTATATAAACCTTAGCAAAACTTAAATCATTAGTTACTTTACAATCCGTTACAGTAACAAATTTTATATCCTCGTCATTTATTTCTGTTGCTAAAATATAACTTATTTCCTTCATCAAATTACTATTAATACGTTCAATTTTTATACTCATTTTTAATACCTATAATTTTTAAAATTATTTCCTTTCTTTTTTTAAAAAAATATAGCTTTAATATAGCCATATTTTAATATTAGGCTTTTAAATGCTTTCTTACAGCCCGCCAACTTCCAAACATACCAACTAAAATACCAATTATTAATAAAGTCAAACAAATTATATATATAAATGGTTGTGGCTCTATCAACTTTATAAATGGCGATAAAATTTGTCCCTTAAAATTACTATATAATGCATTATAACCATAAATAGAAACAATAATAGGAATTATCGAACCTAAAATACCTAAAAATAATCCTTCCAATATAAATGGTACTTTTATATTTATATTAGACGCACCTACTAAACGCATAATTTCAATTTCTCTTTTTCGTGAAAAAATAGTGATTTTTATAGTGTTAGAAATTAGAAAAGCCGTAACAATTATTAAAGCAATAACAATACCAACCATCACCTTACGAACACTATCAAATACAGCAATTAATTGTTCAATCATTCCCTCACCATATTTAACAATTTCCACATTATTAATCTTTTTAATATGCGAAGCAATTTTACCAACCTGATCAATATCCGTCACTTTAACCTGAAATGTTGGTTGCAAAGGATTATCATCAATACTCCAACTACTCATTATATTATTAAAAGTTTCCGATGAATTTTTAATTGTTTTAGTAACATCTTCTTTAGATTGATAAGTAACTTGATCAATATAATCTAAACTATTAATAGCATCTTTTACTTCATCAGCTTCATCAATTGTAATATTTGACTTTAAAAAAGCAACAATAGTTACATCCTGTTCTACTAACTTAACAAAGTTATTAACATTGTATGTTAAAATAATAGCTAAAGACATAACAATTAAAGTGATAGTTATACAAGAAATTGATGCTAATGATAACGAAAAATTTCTAAAAACACTTTTAAATGAATCGCGAACATTTCGCCCTAAAATCCTAAATACTTTCATTTACATATGTTCCTTTCGCATAATCTTTTAAAATCCTTCCAGAATCTAATAGAATTACTCTTTTTTTAGCATTAGTAACTATTTCCGTATCATGAGTTACCATAATAATAGTTGTCCCTAGTTTATTTATTTCTTCTAAAACTTTCATTATTTCACGACTTGTCCCATCATCCAAATTACCCGTTGGTTCATCACAAATTAACAATTTAGGACCATTAACAATAGCCCGCGCAATAGCAACTCTTTGTTGTTCTCCTCCCGATAATTGATTAGGATAATTTTTTACCTTATTTTTCAAACCAACCAAATCTAATACTTTTAATACTTTAGAATGTATTTCATCTTTAGGTAAACCAAAAATTTCTAAAGTAAAAGCAACATTTTCATAAACAGTTTGTTTTTGTAAAAGTTTAAAATCTTGAAAAACAACTCCTATTTTTCTTCTTAATTTATATACCTTACGATTTTTCAATTTAACAACATTAAGACCACCAACAATTATATCACCCTTAGTTGGTTTTTCTTTACGATAAAGCATATTAATCAAAGTTGATTTTCCACATCCTGTCGACCCAATAACAAAAACAAAATCACCTTTAGTAATATTTAAATCCAAATCGTAAATAGCAATAACACCATTTTTATATTGTTTTTTAACATTTCTCATTCTTATTAAATCCATTACTTTCTCCTATCTACTTCCATGAGCTTCATAAACATCAGTTATTAAAATAACTGCATTTGGATCAATCTCATTTATAACTTCTTTTAACATAAAATATTCTCTAGTTGGCACGATACACATAAGTATTTTTTGTTTATTATTAGTAAATCCCCCCCGTGCTTCAATAGCCGTTACACCTCGTTGTAATTTTTTCATTATATAAGTTTTTATATCATCTTCATATTCCGTAATAATATAAAATGATTTAGAATTAGAAATCCCTAATATTACCCGATCCATTACAATACTAACAATATATAAAAATAATAATGAATACATTAATTTAGTCCAGCCAAAGATAAATACACCACTAATAATAATAATAACATTTAAAATTATATTAGCACGTCCAAGTGATACTTTAAAATACTTATTAATAATTTGGACAACCGTATCTGACCCTCCGGTTGAAAAACCAGCACGAAATACCAAACCTGTTCCAATACCACTAACGAAACCACCAAATATAACTAATAACAACGCCTCCGAATTTTCGATAACAAAATAACTTATTAACGGTTCCGTTACTTTAATAAAAAATGGATATAATAATGCACCACATACAGTTGAACGAATTTTATCTTTTCCTAAAGTAAATATACCAACAATTAAAAGAACTACCGTTACAATAAAAATAAACAAAGATGCATCAATACGAAAAAGATCATTTAAAATAATAGCCACACCACTAAAACCAGAAATAATTTTATTAGGTAGCATAAATAAATTAAACGCTAAAGCTAATAGAAAAACACCAATAATTAGTTCAATATATCGACGTAAACGACTCTTTTTAGAAAAATCAATTTGTAATATATCATTAATTTTTTTGCTTTTTTTCTTAAATATCATTTAATCAACATCCTTTAAATTAGCTTTTATAAATAATTCAATATCACCATCTAAAACCTTAGAAACATTACTTGTTTCGGCTTTTGTTCGATGATCTTTTACTAATGAATATGGATGCATAACATAACTTCTTATTTGTGATCCAAATTCATTTGCTGATAATTGACCTTTTAATTTTTTTATTTCATTATCCCTTTTTTCTAATTCTTGCTGATATAATTTGTTTTCTAAAATTTCCAAAGCCTTTTCTTTATTTTGAATTTGACTTCGTTGGTTTTGACAAGTAACCACCGTTTTAGTTGGTAAATGCGTTATCCTTACAGCACTATCCGTAGTATTAACTGATTGACCCCCAGCTCCACTACTTCGATATACATCAATTTTTAAATCATTTTCCTTGATTTTCAAATTAATTTCCTTATTATCAAAAAGAGGCATAATATCAACAGACGCAAAAGAAGTATGTCGCCTAGAATTTGAATCAAAAGGAGAAATTCTAACTAAACGATGAACACCTTTTTCACCAAATAAATAACCATAACTATTCTTACCTTTTATTAAAATAGTCACACCCTTGATACCAGCTTCCTCACCTTGCTGTTCATCAATAATCTCTATTTTATATTTCTTTTTTTCACACCACTTTAAATACATTCTTTTTAACATATCCGCCCAATCACAGGCTTCTGTTCCCCCAGCACCAGCATGAATTTCCATCATAGCATTTCCTTTATCATACGGACCATTTAACATAATTTCCATCTCATAATTAGTTAAATCTTTTTCTATTTCCCCAATTTTTTGCTCCAATTGTTGCTTTAATTCATCATCGATAATTTCTATAATTTCTAAATTACTATTAATTAATTCTTTTAAAGCCGAAATATTATTAATAATATTTTTAGTATTATTAAGCTCCGTCATAACTATTTCGCTATTCTTTTTATCATTCCAAAAATTCAAACCTTTTGTTATCTCCGTTAATTCTTTAACTCTTTTCTGCTTTTTTTCAGGGTCAAAGTAACCTCCAAAGAATACATATTCTTTTTTGAAAAGCTTCATATATATTACTTATTTCATTTATTTCCATTTTATAGCCTCCAATTGTTTTAATTATAGCATTTTTTTTAGTTTTTTACTATATCTTTCAATTTATTTTTATAACAATTAATAAAAACGATATAAAGAATAAATTCCCTATATCACCTTCTTTTAATCATTACTGTTTATTTCCTCACTTAAATGTTCTTTTAAAGTTACTATTTTAAACCCTTTAGCTTTTAAATAATTAATTGTCGTCCCCAACTCATCCAAAACATTATCATCAATCGGAAAAGCTATTATACTTCCAAATTTAGCTTTCTCTTTAATTTCCTTTAAAGGTGAACTTTTAATAGTAAGTGTTGGCATAATTGTATAATTTTTGTAAACCGCGCATAACTCTAAATTTTTTTTATTCTTTTGATTCATATAACAATAACTATATTTTTGTTTAGTTAGTTGTTTTATGATTGTGTCAAGCCATGTAAAGTTAACAGTCATATTTGGTGTATCACTATTTAAATTTCCTAAAACATTACCATTTTCTATTATTTTATGCACTGTATGATGATTTTTTTCTAACCATTTATCATTAATAAAAAAATTGCCTTTAATGTTTTTTTGTTTTAAAATATCAACAACATCCAAAACATTTGTCTCCTCCTTTACCAAAAAAACAAGACTTATACTATTTTTTTGTTCATTCCCCGAAATAACATATTTATTAATATTATTTGAATATGATATATCTGGTTTAACCTTTTCATATTCAAAAAAATGAGGATTAAATTGACCAACCCTTTTCATATTAAGATAACTTTTATTTTCCACTACTTTTTGACCCCATAAACCGGGAATTATTTCATCATTTATTATAATTGCATCAATTGGTTTAGTTTCATATTTACTTTTTTCTTCTTTTATTTTTATCATAATATCATCTAATTGCCGAACAACAATTATAGCTTTTTCTGTATAAAAAAAACTTATAATAAAAAGAGTTAAAATTCCTAATATTTGAAAAAATTTCTTCATTATACCACCTAAGAAAGTATATGAAATATTATTTTTTTAATTCAAATTATAATTTAAATGCTTTAGTTCCTCTTTAACAAATAGACCATCTTTTCTTACCAATTCACCATCAAAATATATTTCCCCTCCACCATATTCTTTTCGTTGAATTAACACCATATCCCAATGAATAGATGAATCATTACCATTAGTAGCTTCATCATAACATCTACCCGGAGTAAAATGTAAACTACCAATAATTTTTTCATCATATAAAATATCTCCGATTGGTTTTGTAATTAAGGGATTTATTCCTAATGAAAACTCCCCTATATATCTAGCCCCCTCATCAGTATTAAATATTTCCAATAATTTATCATTTTGCGGATTACAACTACACTCAACAATTTTACCATCACTAAAAGTTAATTTAACATTATTAAATATTTCTCCATAATATGGTGAAGGTGTATTATAAGTAATAGTTCCATTAACACTATTTTTAATTGGTGCCGTAAACACTTCCCCATCAGGTATATTACATTTACCACAGCAAGGTATAACCGGTATATTTTTAATAGAAAAAGTTAAATCCGTAGCAGGAGCTACTATTCTTACCTTATCTGTTTTTTCCATCAATTCTTTTAACGGTTGAATATCTTGACTCATTTTTTTATAATCAAAAACCATAGTATTAAAAGCAAAATTAAAATAATTATCAGTTGGCATTTTAGCCTTATAAGCATCTAATTTTGAAGGATAATTTAACAATACCCAGCGACGCTCATTTATTTTGATACGATCAATATCTTTAGTAGCATCACCAATCACTTTAAAATACTCACTTGGTACTAATGAAGCTTCATAATCATTCGTTATATATCTAATGGTAATAAAACAATCAAAGGCATTCACTTGAAATTCTCGCTGTTTCCTTATTTCCAAAGCTCTTTCTTCACTCATAAGCGAATTTAATAATTCATCTACACTATTATTAACTAACTTTGTAAATGGTATCCCTTCTTTAGCATTTATCTTCATAATTAAATTCTTAACAAGCGGAATAATTTCTTCATCTTGATAAGTTATTAAAACCCGATCTCCTTTTTTTATTTCTAACGAATAATCAACTATAATATTACTTAATTTATCAATATTTTCTTGCATTTTTCACCTTTCTCTTTAGCCTTTCATACTATAATATATGAAAGGGGTATTTATATGTATCAAAATCAAATCGACTTGCGAATGCCTATTAATAGGCCAATGAGACCACTCCCACCAAATAATCGTTTTGTCGGCGGAGCTGTTTTGGCTCCTTTTATTTTAGGTGGAATAACTGGCGGACTTTTAGCTCCAGCTTTTTATCCACGACCTTATTACGGCCAAACTCCTTATTATGGACCTCCAGTATATAATCCATATCCTCCATATTATTATCGGCCTTATTAATGTTTTTATACATAAAAACCAACTTAAATTGTTGGTTTTTACATTTTAAAATGTATAATATTTAATCTTTTATCTTGCTTCCTCAGTTACTCTTGTTTCTCTTATAACAGTCACTTTTATTGTACCCGGATATTGCATTTGTTCTTCAATTTTATTTTTAATATCCCGCGCTACTTTATAACTAGTTATATCATCAATTTCTTTAGGTTTAACAATTACCCTTAACTCCCTACCAGCTTGAACTGCAAAAGTTTTTTCAACACCCTTTATTGATGAAGCAATATTTTCTAAATCCTGTAAACGTTTCACATAATTTTCTAAAGAATCATTTCTAGCTCCCGGACGAGACGCTGATAAAGCATCAGCAATAGCTACTAATTCCGAAATAAAACTAGTCGCTGGTGTATCACCATGATGAGAAGCAATAGAATTAATAACAACCTCATTTTCCTTGTACCTTTTAGCCAATAAAGCTCCTATTTCAATATGACTTCCCTCAATTTCATGATCAACTGCCTTACCAATATCATGAAGTAATCCAGCCCTTTTAGCTAAGTTAACATTTTCTCCCATTTCTCCAGCTAAAATACCTGTCAATTGTGCAACCTCAATTGAATGTTGTAAAGCATTTTGACCATAACTAGTTCTAAAATATAATTTACCAATCAAATTAACTAATTCCGGATCAACTTTCGTTATACCAAGTTCAAACAAAGCAGTTTGGCCATGTTCCAAAATTTTACTATTCATCTCTTTAGTTGTTTTATCATATAACTCTTCAATTCTTGATGGATGAATACGACCATCTTTAATTAATCCCTCAATAGTTATTCTAGCAATTTCCCGTCTTAGCGGATCAAAGCTCGATAAAACAATCGCTTCAGGCGTATCATCAATAATTAAATCCACTCCCGTTACTGCTTCAATTGTTCGAATATTTCGACCCTCACGGCCAATAATTCGCCCCTTCATATCATCATTAGGCAAATTAACAACCGTAATAGTCTGTTCATTAGCAACATCACTAGCATACCTTTGCATTGATCCCACTAGCATTGTTTTAGCCTTTTTATCTACTTCTAATTTAGCTTCGCCCTCACGTTCTTTAATATATGAATTTATTTCTAAATCCATCATTTCTTCAACTTTTTTAAGCACTAATTCCCGCGCATGATTTTTAGAATAACCCGCAATACTTTCTAATAATTCAATTTGTTCCTTTTTAACATCTTCCACTTTGCTTTGTTCTTCTTGAATATCTTTTTGTTTTTTTATTATTATATTTTCTTTTTCTTCTAGCATTTGTTCGCGATTTTGTAATGTTTGATCACGACGATCCATATTACTTTCTCGAACCAACAAACGACCTTCCGCTTCTTTCACTTCAATTTTTCGTTCTTTAATTTCTTTATCTGTTTCTATTTTTAATTTATGTAATTCTTCTTTAGCATCTAATAAATAATCACGCTTAACCTTATCAGCTTCAACTTTAGCTTTTTCAAGTAGTGATTCCACTTTTTTAGATACTTTACTACCCCTCAAATAATTGATAACAAACACTATAATAATTCCTACAAAAAGTCCAATTAGGACAAGTAAAATGGAAAAAACAATATTATTCATATTTTTTTTCCTCCATTTTCTATATCTTTAATTTTCAGTAAAATCTTTACTACTAATATTGTAATGTTTATTTAAGCATAAGTCAACAATAATTTTAAAAGTAATTTTAAAAATTATGGTTATTCCGTGATAATGTCTTATGTGTTATTCCGCAATAATGACCCAGCT
>JAVWOV010000015.1:0-15654 GCA_036636255.1 Bacilli bacterium | reverse complement strand
TTTGTCTCAAATATCATGGTCTGGCCATTTACACAGATTTATTTACACTCTCTTTAAAATATTTTTGAATTTTTTTAATTATATAATTCATTTTTCAATAATTCAATATTGTTATTCATAATTGACATATAATCTTCTTTTTTCTCACGTTCCATTTCGGAAATATTAGATAAAGGATGTAGATCAATTGTTTTAATATTATAATTTTTCACGAAATAATTAACTGTTTTATTATTTTGTGAACCTTTTTTGTTAAAAATGTAATTGACTTGATTATTGATAATTAAATTTTCGACATCGTTGATAGTTTTACTTTTTAAATTATCGTTTTCTTCTAAAGAAATAACAGTAAAGCCATATTTTTCTAGGAATTTAAATACATCATCACTAACAATTATAATTTTACTGTCGGAACTTTCGGCAACTAATCTAATTTTAGCATCTAATTCGGAAAGTTCTATTTTTAATTTTTCATAATTTGTTTTTATTTCGTCTTTTAAGTAATAATTAGCAATGTACTCGGTAAAACCTGTGTCGATATTTTTGGCTATCATTAATAGATTTGATGGATCAAGCCATAATTCCTCCATACCATAATTATATTCCATGCTGAGGGTTGTATCGATAATTTTGATGTTGGAATTATAGTTAATCATTGGAACTACATAGTCTTTTTCTTTACTTAAACCATTAAAAATATATAAACCAGCTTTACTATAATCAACTAATTGTTTGTCGGTTAAAGTGAATTTGTCGATATTAATACCATCGGGATAAATACTTTTTATTTCACTATGTTCACTATACAAACGATTAGTAATATATTCGATTGGGTAAACAGTTGTATATATTTCAATGTTTTCTAAATCGTCGCGTTTAAAACAACCACTCAAACTGAATATACAAACTAAAATCATACAACCTTCAATTATTTTTTTCATTTTTTTCTCCTTTGCGGTATTGGGTCATAACCACTTTTAAAAAAGGGGTTACATTTTAAAATTCTTTTAATAGTTAAAAAACTTCCCTTTAAAGTACCAAATTCATTAATTGCTTCTATGCCATAATTAGAGCAAGTAGGAATATGGCGACAATAATTATGAAAGGAACCAGGAATTTTTTGATAGCCTTTTATTAAATTTATTAATACTCTTTTCATAAATCACCATTATAATTATACGACAAATTTAATAAAAAGTAAAATATATATTAATAAATGGTCATTTATTTGATATAATATTTACAGAGAAGAAGGAATAATATGAAAATTTTAGAACAATTAAAAATAATACCTGTACATCCAGAGTTATATAAACAAGCATTTACACATACGTCATATGCTCATGAGAATAAATTACCTAGTTACGAACGACTTGAATTTTTAGGTGATGCTGTTTTAGAACTAGTTATGAGTGAATATCTTTTTAATAAGGAAAAAAATGATGAAGGAACAATGACTAAATTACGTGCTCATTATGTTTGTGAAACTGCTCTTTATGATCTTGCTTTAAAAATAGGTTTAAATGAATATATATTGTTAGGAAAAGGGGAAATAGAAAACGGAAAAATTCATAAGGCTATTATTGCTGATGTTTTTGAAGCATTCATGGGAGCAATATACTTAGATCAAGGATTAGAAATGGTTAAGAAGTTTTTTTATAGTAAAGTAATTCCCTTTATTGAAAATGAAGAAGTGGCAGAAATTATTGATTATAAATCTTCTTTACAAGAGTTAGTGCAAACTGATAAAAGAACTTTAGAGTATATTGTAATTAATGAATCAGGGCCATCGCATAAGAAAATATTTACCATTAATGTGAAAATAGATAATTTAATTTATGGTCAAGGGACTGCTTATAGTAAAAAAGAAGCAGAGCAATTGGCTGCTAAGGATGCTTTAAAAAAAGCCCAGAGATCTATTTATATAAAAGGGTGATTTTAAAAATATGTGTTAAAGAAAGTAGGTATAAAATGGGAAGAGCTTATGAAGTAAGAAAGGCAAGTATTCAAAAAACGGGTGCTAGTAAAGCTAAATTATATTCAATGTATGCTAAGGAAATATATCAGTCGGCTAAACAGGGTGGTGTGGAAATAGAGGGTAATGCTACTTTGAAGAGATTGATAGAAAGAGCTAAAAAGGAGCAAGTACCAGCTGATATAATTAAAAGAGCAATTGATAAGGTTAACAGTGGTATTTTAGAAAATTATGATGCTGTTCGTTATGAAATCTTTGGCCCTGGTGGTGCTACTTTAATAGTTGAGTGTTTAACTGATAATGTTAATCGAACTTTAAGTTATATAAGACCAGCTTTAAATAAAAATAATGGTCAAATGGGTAAAACAGGGAGTGTAGCTTACATGTACGATCATTTATGTGTGGTTGGTTTTAAGGGATTAACGGAAGATGAGACTTTAGAATTAATGATTGAAAATGATATAGATATAATTGATATAATGGTAAAGGATAGTATTATAGTTTATGGTAAACCAACTGATTTATTTAAAATAAAAGCGGCTATTAATAATAAAATACCACATATTAATTTTGATATTGACGAAATAGAAATGAAACCAAAGGATCAAATTGTTTTGGAAGGTGAAGCAAGCGAGCAATTTGAAAAAATGTTAATAATGTTAGATGACGTTTCAGATGTTAAACAAGTTTATCATAATGTTTTGATAAAATAAAAAAAATCAACTAGTGATCCTTTAAAATAAATAATTCATTAATGGGAATTTCTAAAATTTTAGAAATTTTCAATATAACCATTAAAGAAACGTTTTTAAATTCTTTGTTAGACTCAATTTGTTTGATATAGGATGTACTTAAATCACATTGCTCAGCTAATTGTTCTTGTGTTAATATTTTTCTTTTTCTAAAATAGCGAACATTATTACTGAAAATATTATATTGTCGCGCTAAATCTTTATTATCCACCATATAATCACTCCTATTGGTAAAAATTACCAAATCTATATTATCATTTTCTCATAAAAAAATAATAAAAACAGCACACTGATAGTGAACATGTGTGTTATAATATATCAAGGAGGAAGTAAATGTATAAAAAATTAAAAGCACTACGTTATAAAAACAAATTAACAACAAAACAAATGGGAGATAAGTTGGGAATTAGCAAACCATTTTATTGCCAACTTGAAAATTGTACTAGACGATTATCATATGATATGGCTATTAAAATTTCCGCTGTTTTTCATGTTAAACCGGACCATCTTTTTTATCAAGATCATAAAGATAGCCATTAAAATTAATTTTTATGGCTTTTCTCTTTTTAATTAAGAAAAATTATGTTAAACTATTATTAACAAGTATGATTGGAGGGATATTTCATGATTAAAATGGGGATTTTGCCGGCTGATCGTTTTGTGGTATTTAATAAGACAATAATTAATGAACAGGATAAAAAAATTTTAGTTATGTTATATCAGCCTATTATAGGGTCAGATGCTATAAGTTTATATTTTACTTTATGTTCATATTTAGATAAAACTGACAGTTGTTCAAATGAAGTTTCACATCATACTTTAATGGTAAGTATGCAAAATGCTTTAGAAGATATTATTATTGCTCGGGAAAAATTAGAAGCAGTTGGTTTAGTAAAAACTTTTGTAAAAAAGGGGAATGTAAATAATTTTATTTATGAAATATTTTCACCATTATCACCTAAGGAATTTATAAATAATCCTTTGTTGAGCATTTCGTTATCGAGTAATATAGGATTGTTGGAATATCGTAAAACAATATCTTTTTTTAAAGTTCCACCTATTAAATTAAATGATTATGAGGAAATAACTTGTTTATTTAATGAAGTGTTTGAGCCAGTTGATATTACTAATTTTAATAGTGAAATCAAGAATATTAAAAGTTATAGAAAAAATAAATTACTTATGAATGTTGAAATAAATCTTGATGAGATTATTAGTATAATTCCTGATGAAATGTTAAACAAAAAGAATATTACTAATGAAACTAGAGATTTACTTTATAAATTAGTTTTTGTTTATAATATTAATAGTGAACAAATAAAAAGCATTATTTTTAATTCGATTAATGAAAAGCATAATATTGATAAGGAATTATTACGTGAAAATGCTCGTAAATTATATCGTTTTGAAAATGGTGGACGATTACCTAGTTTGGTTTATAAAAATCAACCGGAATATTTAAGAACGAAATTAAATGATAGTTCAAATAGGTCAAAAATAATTTATATGTTTGAAACAACGACGCCATATAATTTTTTAGCTAGTAAATATCATGGATCAGTTCCTACTAAAACTGATTTAAAATTAGTGGAATATTTGTTGATTGAATTAAATTTGAATCCAGGTGTTGTTAATGTTTTAATTGATTATGTGTTAAGAATAAATAATAATAAATTAACTAAGGCATTTGTTGAGGCAATTGCTGGTCAGTGGTGTAAAAGTAATATAAAAACGGTAACAGATGCTATGAAAATAGCTGAGGATGAGTATAAGAATAGACAAAAAATAGCTAAGAAAAAAACGGTAAAAATTCAAGCAAAACCGGTTTGGTTTGATAAGAAGCTTGAACAAAATATTGCAAGTGATGAAGAGTTAAAACAAATGGAAAAAATGTTAAGTGAATATAGGTGATCAATTTGAAAACATTAGATGATAATTTAAAACAAATGAAATTTAAAAAGTATAATTTGACGGATTCTTTTTTGGCTGAATGTGAAAATAAGAATTTTTTAGCGTTTGTGTCTAAAATAAATTTACCACGTAATAGTTTGATAAAATATACGTCATTATTAAAAAAGTGTAGTGATGAGTATCATAATTGTACATTGTGTCCGGGGTTATATGCTTGTAAAAATCAAATAAATGGTTTTGTTTATTTACCTAAAATAATTAATAGCAATTTACAGTTTCAATATAAGGCGTGTAAACATGAGCAAAAACGAGCTAAGGAATCTAAATATTTAAATAATATTTATCTTTTTGATATTCCTAAGGAAATAAAGGAAGCGTCAATGAAAAATATTTATAAAAAAGATACTAATCGATATAAAGTTATAAAATGGTTAAAGAATTTTATAGTTTCATACGAACTGGATAAAAATCAAAAAGGCCTTTATTTATATGGTAATTTTGGTTGTGGTAAGACTTATTTGGTTGCGGCTTTATTTAATGAGTTGGCTAAAAAAAATATTAAAAGTGCTATTATATTTTGGCCAGAGTATTTAAGAGATTTAAAGGCGTCTTTTACAACTGATTATTGTAAAAAAGTTAGTTATATAAAAAAAGTTCCACTTTTATTAATTGATGATATTGGGGCGGAAAGTATGACGGCTTGGAATCGGGACGAAATATTATGCCCGATTATTCAGTATCGGATGCAAGAACAATTACCTACTTTTTTTACTTCTAATTTAGATATGGCTAGTTTAGAAAAACATTTTAGTATTAGCAAAGATGATGTTGATGTGGTGAAGGCACGTCGGGTTGTTGAAAGAATTAAACAATTAACTGATATGGAAGAAATGATTAGTGAAAATTTAAGAAAATAAATTATGTTTTATTTTTAGTATGAAATTAATAATAAAGATAAGAATGATTTTTGAAAAACTAAAAAATATGATTGACAAATATTAAAAAATTGCGTAAAATAAAATATATAAATGTTTTGATTAGGACATGATTATTATATAAGTATTTAAAGGAAGTTATCGGTGATGGAAGATAATAATATCTATAATAATTACTACCTATGAACAGAAACTTCTAAAGAGTTATCCGGGAAAAATCCGTTATAAAATTAAGTAAAAGGTAGGATGGTACCGTGCTAGAGCACTCCTTATATATTATATATGTAGGAGTTTTTTTATATAAAAAAGGGGGAAATATGAAATTAAGTAATAAATTTATAATGAAGATGGCTATTTTTTTAAGTGAATGTGGTATAACAGAAAAACATTATTACCAATATTCGCATGATAAACTTGCTAAGAAAGTTACTAATAAAGTTATAAAAAGATTTCCTTTGAATTATGTGAAGGATACGATGTATTTAAATGGATTAATTGTTATGGTAAAAGATAATATGGGTCATGTTTTACCTTATGTTAATCCGCATATGCTTAATGATTTATCAAAGGATGAATTAGGTAATATTGTCGATAATATAATTTTAGGTGATAATTTTGCCGATATTATGAATAGAAAATTAAATATAAACAAGGTGAAAGAAGTAAGTAAAATTAAGATGAAAAAATATATAATTAAAGGAGAGATAGAATGATAAATATTAAAGAAAATGAAAATTTAAACACTTTAAATCATAGTTGTGCCCATCTTTTAGCTCAATCAATAAAAAAATTATATCCTAATGCTTTATTTTGGGTTGGTCCAGTAATTGAAGAGGGTTTTTATTATGATGTTGATTTGCAAGGTAAAGTTATTACGGATGCTGATTTAGAAGTTATTACTAAAGAAATGAAAAAGAATGTTAAGAGTGATAAATTAATAAAAAGAATTGAATTAACAAAAGATGAAGCGTTAAAGATGTTTAAAGATGATTGTTATAAATTAGATCTTATAAATAAATTTGATGCTAATGAGGTTATTACAGCTTATCAACAAGGTGAATTTGTTGATTTATGCCGAGGACCGCATGTAAAAAGTACTAAATTGCTTAAATATTTTCGTTTACTTAAGGTAAGTGGAGCATATTATAAGGGTGATGCAAAAAATAAGATGTTACAAAGAATTTATGGTATATGTTTTTCTAATGAGGATGATTTAAATAATCATTTGGAATTATTAGAAGAGGCAAAAAAAAGAGATCATCGTAAAATTGGTAAGGACTTGGAATTGTTTATGTTTAGTGAATATGGACCGGGATTTCCTTTTTGGTTGCCCAAGGGAATGATTTTACGAAAAATATTAGAAGATTTTTGGTATGAAGAGCATACTAAAGAGGGCTATGATTTTATTCAAACACCTACTCTTTTAAATCGTGATTTATGGGAGTTATCTGGTCATTGGAATAATTATAAAGATAATATGTATACATCTAAAATAGATGATAAGGATTTTGCAATTAAACCGATGAATTGTCCAGGGGGTATCCTTGTTTATAAAAATAGTCTTCATTCATATAGGGAGTTACCTTTAAGAATAGGGGAATTAGGACTTGTTCATCGTCATGAAGCTAGTGGGGCATTAAGTGGTTTATTTAGAGTTCGTAATTTTACACAGGACGATGCTCATATTTTTATGCGGGATGATCAAATTGAAAAGGAAATAATTCGGTTAATTAAATTTATTGATCGTCTTTATAGTGTTTTTAATTTAACGTATGATATTGAATTATCTACTAGACCAGAAGAAAAATATATTGGGGATATAAAGACTTGGGATAAAGCGGAACAAGCTTTAGAAAGTGCTTGTTTAAAAGCAGGACGAAAATGTAGAGTAAATCCAGGCGATGGGGCTTTTTATGGACCTAAATTAGATTTTCATGTTAAGGATGCTATTGGTAGAATTTGGCAATGTGGTACTATTCAGTTGGATATGAATTTACCAAAACGTTTTGATTTAAGTTATATTAGTGAATCGGGATCAAAAGAAAGACCAATTATGGTTCATCGTGTTATATATGGTTCGATCGAAAGATTTATTGGAATATTAATTGAACATTATGCTGGTGCTTTTCCAACTTGGTTAGCGCCGGTTATAGTAAATATAATTCCTGTTAATAATGAACATCATTTAGAATATGCTAATAAATTGCAACAAGAATTATTAAAAATTGGTGTAAGAGTAAAGTTAGATAATAAGGATGAAAAGTTAAGTTATCGTATGCGGGAAAGTCAAATAAAAAAAATACCTTATACTTTTATAATTGGTGATAAAGAAATAAAGGATAATTTAATAAGTTATCGAAAATATGGTGAAACTGAAACAAAAAGTGTTTTAAAATCTGTTTTTTTTGATATAATAAAAGAGGAAATAAATAGCAAAAAATAGGAAGTGAGGCCAGACATGAAAAAAGAAGTGAAAAAATGGCCGGCTTTATCTTTAACGGAAAAACAGAAATATTTAAATGATCTTTTAATAAATGATAATAAATTTAAAAGGCATTATAATGAGGCTGTTAAATATTTTAATATTGTTAAAAAAGATCTTAATAGTATTATTTTTAGTAGTTATGATGATGTAGATATAAATTTATTTTTAGAAAATAAATTAGGGGAAGTATTAATTGAATATTTTTCTAAGTTAGTACAATTTGAAAATGTTGATAATAGTGAAAAATTATATAATACGTTATATTATCTGTCTTTTGAATATATAAAAATTGTTAAAAAAGATAAACAAAGACAACTAATTATTGATAGTCATTTACCTGATTTAAAAGTGTTGGTTGATCTTTTTTCTAAACAGGCACTTAATAAAAATACTTTTAGTAAATTTTCTTTTAATGATTTAAGTTTAAAAACTATTATTGGTTTTCTTGTTGAAAATAATATTCGAATATATCAAACGGAAGGTAAAACAATAAGCAAGGAGGAAAGTGAGGCAACTATTGTTTATAGTTTGATTGATTTATATATGACATCTAAATTAGAAAATGTTTTTTTAGTTGAACATTTAGAAGATTATCGGCAATTAGTAACTGATACGTTAAAAATTCAGGAAGAAATAGGGATAAAAGAAAAGGAATTAAAAGAGTTTTTTTCAAGAATTATTAAGATTAAAATTGATATAAAAACAATTAAAGAGCAGATAGATAAAATAAATAGGAAAAGTGAAATTTTTAAAAATATTTTTTGTAAAAAAAAATTACTTAAACAAATAAATGATTATAATATATTAGAAAATATTATGCAGTCGCTTACTAATCAGGAAAATAATTATCAATATCAAATAAAAAATTTGAAAAATAAATTAGTAAATCTAAATTGTGTTTTTGAACAAAATTTTAATAATGATTTATTGGTATATAATCAATTTTATCAGACAAAAGTGGAACTTAAAATTGATGATTTTAATGACAAAAGTAAATTAAAACATAGTAATAATTCGATTTCGGCTGATGTTATTAGACGATTAAGAATAATTGGAATTACGATAGATAATACGCATTTATCAATTGATGATTTTGTTAATTTAAAAGAACTTATTAGTAATTATAAAAATAAATTTTCTAATAAAAATGTTTGTCATCAAAAAATAGTTACATTGCTTGACAATTATGGACGTTATTTAAAAAAATAATTGTATTTATATATTGTTTTTAATTTAGTTTATCTTGTATTGATCTATGTTATAATGTAAATATATTTTTCTTGTTTTTTAGAGTTGATTGATTATAAAATAGTTTTGAAATTGTTAAAAATGAATAATTTTTAAAATAGAACAATGAAAGTAAAAAAGGTCTAAAATATCAAAAAATATGATATTATATATAAAGAAAAGAGTGATCAAAATGCAAATATATAATACTTTAACTAAAAAAATAGAACCATTTATACCTATTAATAAGAATGAAATTAAAATGTATACTTGCGGTCCAACTGTTTATAATTATGCTCATATTGGTAATCTAAGAACATATATTTCCGAAGATATATTACAAAAAACTTTAGAGTATTTAGGGTATCAAGTAACAAGATGTATGAATATAACTGATGTTGGTCATTTAACTAGTGATGCTGATACTGGTGACGATAAAATGGCTGTAGCTGTTAAACGCGAAAAAAAATCTGTTATGGAAATAGCTGATTATTATACTAAAGAATTTTTGAATGATATTAATAAATTAAATATTAAAAAACCAACTATAATTGCTAAGGCTACTGATAATATTAAGGAATATATCACAGTAATAGAAGATCTTATAAAAAAAGATATAGCTTATATTTCTAATGGTAATGTTTATTTTGATACAACTAAATATTCAAAATATTATGAATTGTCAGGGCGTAATCAAAATGATTTATTAATTGGAGCGCGAACTGATGTTTTAAATGATTTAGGTAAAAAGAATCCTTTTGATTTTGGCCTATGGTTTACTAATTCTAAATTTGCTAGTCAAGATTTGAAATGGGATTCTCCTTTTGGTGTTGGTTATCCCGGTTGGCATATTGAATGTTCTTGTATAGCTTTAAAATATTTAGGAAAGCATATTGATTTTCATTGTGGAGCTGTTGATGCTATTTTTCCTCATCATACTAATGAAATAGCCCAAACGGAATGTTATACTGGCGAAAAATGGTGTAATTATTGGGTGCATATGGAGTTTTTAAATGATCAGCAAGGAAAAATGAGTAAATCTAAAGGTGAGTTTTTAACATTAAAGGTGATTGAAAAAACTTATAATCCGATAATATATCGGCTATTTTGTTTACAATCACATTATCGCAAGCAATTAATTTTCACTATGGAAACAATGGAAAATACCCAAAAAATTTATAACAAATTAATTAATAAAATAAGAAATATAATTAAAGATAATAGTACTCTAGATCAAAATATTATAAATAATTACAATAATCAATTTAAACAAGCATTAGAGGATGATTTAAATACATCGTATGCTCTAACTGTTTTATATGATGTTATTAAAAGTGATATCAATAGTAATACTAAACTTTATTTAATAGGTCAATTTGATCAAGTACTATCATTAAATTTATTAAATGAAGAAAAAAACAATATAAATGAACAATTAGAAGATTATATTAAAATTAAAATAATAAAAAGAAACGAAGCTAAACAAGTTAAAAATTATCAATTAGCCGATCAAATAAGAGATGAATTATTAGAACAAAACATTATCATAAAAGATACTAAAGATGGAACTGTTTACGAAAGGAGACTATAAATGGATTTAATGTTACTCAGACAAGAAACTCCCATAACTATTTTGTTATTTATAATAGGGCTGTTAATTGTTATAGGTGCCCAAATAAAAATAACTAAAACTTATAAAAATCTTAAAAAAATTACGCTTAAAAAGGAACTGACGGGTTTTGAAGTAGCTCGTAAAATTTTAGATAATAATGGATTACAAAGTATTTATATAGTAGAAACAAGAGGACAATTAACTGATCATTATAATCCTCAAAGAAAAGTTATAAAATTATCATCGGAAGTGTTTCATGGTACAACTATTGCTTCAGCAGCTATTGCTGCTCATGAAGTAGGCCATGCTATTCAAGATAAAGAAAATTATATTTTTATGAAAATAAGATCTTTTTTAGCACCTATTGTTAATATTGTAACTTATTTAGGTTATTTTGTGGCTTTTATTTCTTTAATAGCCAGTATAACTGGTTATATAAAAGTAGGTATATTTTTAATTATAATAGCTCTTTTATTTCAATTAGTAACTTTGCCTGTTGAATTTGATGCTTCTAAACGCGCTAAAGAAGAAATAAAAAAATTAAAATTAACTTCGGGAAGTGAAAATAATCTCATTAAGGAAATGTTAACTGCTGCTGCTTTAACGTACGTAGCAGGATTTATATCAAGTATTATGAATTTGTTAAGATTGATATTAATGTTAAAAGATGAATAAACAAGAAAAAACAGGAAATAAAATGAATGGTATTTTATTAATTAGTAAACCTGCTAATATGACTAGTCGTCAAGTAGTAGATAAAATTATAAAGTTAACACAAACAAGAAAAGTAGGTCATACGGGAACACTTGATCCAATAGCAACTGGTGTTTTAGTAATAACTATCGGTAAAGCAACTAAATTAACTGATGTTATAACTAATCTTGATAAAGAATATATTGCACAAGTAACTTTAGGTATAGAAACTGATACATTAGATATAACTGGTAAAATAATAAAACAGGAAAAAGTAAAAATCAAAAAAGTTAAAATAGAAAATAATTTAAAAAAAATGATAGGAACATATGATCAGGAAGTACCTATTTACTCAGCTGTAAAAATAAATGGTAAAAAGCTTTATGAATATGCTCGTCATAATCAATTAATCGATTTACCTAAAAGAACTGTAACGGTTAAATCGTTGCAACTAATTTCGCCTGTAACTTATGAAAATGATAAAACTGTTTTTGAAATAAAATGTCTTGTAAGTAAAGGAACATATATTCGTAGTTTAATAAATGACCTTGCACATAGTCTAAATACTATTGGTACTATGAGTGCTTTAAAAAGAACCAAACAAGGAACTTTTACATTAGAAGAGTGTCAAACCTTGGAACAAATAGATATGAATAAATTAATTGATTTATCTACTTGCTTAAATGAATATTATCGAGTAGAAATGGATGAACAATTGAAAAAACAAATAGATAATGGTCAAATATTAGCTAATAAATATAAACAAAATATTGTTTTATTTACTTATAAACAAGAAGCTGTTGCTTTATATAAAAGCTATGAAAAAGATAATACTAAAATAAAACCTTGGAAAATGTTTTAAAATAGCAAAAAGATAATAAAAAAACATATAATAATAATGTAATTTAAATAAAATACTTGATAAATTAATCAATATAGTGTATTATTAATTAAGTACTTATTCTTAGATTACGTTATCTCCAAACGTTTTCTCGGTATAAGCGAATAAATAAGGAGAGGAGAATTATATGGCATTAAGTAAAGAAGTTAAAGCAGAAATTGTTAAGAAGTTTGCTAAAGATGAAAAGGACACTGGCTCAGCCGAAGTTCAAATTGCTATTTTAACCAAAGAAATAAAAGTTTTAACAGAACATTTAAAAGAACATAAGCATGATTTTCATTCTCGTCGAGGATTACTTAAAAAAGTAGGTCAAAGACGTAGTATGATAAATTATTTATTAAAAAACGATGTTGCAAGATATCGAAACCTTATCAAAGAATTAGGGTTAAGAAAATAATAAAACACTCTTTTTTGAGTGTTTTTAATTATAAGGAGGTAAAATGAAAAAAATATATGAATTAGATTTTAGAGGTCGTAAAATAACGGTTGAAACGGGTCAATTAGCTAAACAAGCTCATGGTTCTGTTTTAGTAAGATATGGTGATACAGTTGTTTTATCAGTTGCTGTAGTGAGTAAAAAAGCTAATCTTTTATCAGACTTTTTTCCTTTAACGGTATTATATGAAGAAAAATTATATTCGGTTGGAAAAATACCTGGTGGATTTATAAAAAGAGAAGGAAGACCAACGGAAAATGCTACTTTAGGTGCTAGAATGATTGATCGTCCGATGCGACCATTATTTCCTAATGGCTTTAAAAATGAAGTACAAATTGTTAATACAATATTATCAGTTGATCAAGATAATTCTCCAGAAATGAGTGCTTTATTTGGATCTTCATTAGCAACATGTATTAGTAAAATACCTTTTAACGGACCAATAGCGGGTGTTAAAGTAGGACGTATAAATGGACAGTTTATTATTAATCCTACAGTTAAAGAGTCAGAGCAAAGTGAAATAGACTTAGTTGTTTCAGGAACAAATGATGCTATTAACATGGTTGAAGCAGGAGCTAAGGAAGTAAGCGAAGATATAATGTTGGAGGCTTTATTATTTGGTCATGAAGCTATTAAAGAACTAATTGCTTTTCAAAATAAAATAATTTCTTTAATTGGTGATGAAAAAATGGTTTATGAAATATTAGAGATAAATGATTCAATTAAAGAAGAAATTATAGCAAAAGCAAGTGATAAATTAAATGAAGCTATGCGTATTGTTGATAAAAATTTAAAATATGATACTATTGATCAAATAAAAGAAGATATAATAAATGAATATCAAGTTAGTAATGAATCTTTAAAAACTAATGAATTAAAAGAATTAATAACTAAGGTGAAATTAGTTTTAGAACAGATTGAATATGAAATTTTTAGAACAATTATTGTTAAAGAAAAAACACGTGCAGACGGGCGTAAAATGAATGAATTAAGAACACTTTCAACTGATCTTGATTTATTGCCAAGAGCTCATGGATCAGCGTTATTTACCAGGGGTCAAACACAAAGTTTATCAGTTGTAACTTTAGGGGCTTTAGGGGAGCATCAAGTGTTAGATGGTCTAGGTTTAGAGGATCAAAAAAGATTTATGTTACACTATAATTTTCCCCAATTTTCTGTTGGTGAAACGGGAAGATATGGGTCACCGGGAAGAAGAGAAATAGGGCATGGTTCTTTAGGGGAAAGAGCTTTATTACAAGTGATTCCTAGTGAGGAAGAATTTCCTTATACTATTCGTGTAGTATCTGAAATATTAGAAAGTAATGGCTCATCATCACAAGCTAGTATATGTGCTGGTTGTATGGCTTTAATGGTTGCTGGTGTTCCTATAAAGGATCCTGTTGCCGGTATAGCTATGGGGTTAATAACGGATAAGGATGATTATACTGTTTTAACTGATATTCAAGGAATGGAAGATCATTTAGGGGATATGGATTTTAAAGTAGCGGGTACTAAAAATGGTATATGTGCTTTGCAAATGGATATAAAAATAAAAGGTATTAATAAAGAAATATTAAAAGAAGCCCTTGAACAAGCTAAGGAAGCTCGTGAAGAAATATTAGAAGTTATTGAAAAACAAATAAAAGAGCCAAGAGCAGAAGTAAGTAAATATGCGCCTAAAACAATGATATTTTCTATTGATCCTAATAAAATTAAAGAGGTAATTGGCCGTGGTGGTGAAACAATTACTAAAATTATTTTAGAGGCAAGTAATGTTGCAATTGTAAATGATATTAATGCTGTTAAAGTTGATTTAGAAGATGATGGTAGAGTAATAATATATCATACTGATCAAAATGTTATTGATAAAACGGCTAATATGATTAAGGAGATAGTAAGAGAAGTAGAACAAAATGTTATATATAAAGCAAAAGTAGTAAAAGTAGAAGAATTTGGTTGTTTTGTTGAATTATGGCCTGGTTGTGAAGGGCTAGTTCATGTTTCTCAATTGGATGAAAAAAGGATTGAAAAACCTAGTGATATAGTTAAGGTAGGTGACGAAATATTAGTTAAATCACTTGGTAATGATCGTCGTGGAAGGTTAAATTTATCACGTAAATTGGCTTTACAAAAAGAGGAAGATAATGGATAAAATTTTACTCAAAATAGCTGGTATAATAGCTTTAATAATTGGTATTATTTGTTGTATTACTATTATTGGAATTATTATTGGAATACCTATAATAATTGGAGCAACAAGATTTTTAAATTATGCACAACTAGATGATGTAGCTATATTAAAATATAAAAACAGTATTTTGATTTGGTCGATTATATTTATTTTTGTAGTTACCATTGCTGGTGTGTTAGGTATTGTTTTTTATGCTCAAATGGGTGAGACAAATTAAAAAGCTAATAATAGTTATTGGCTTTTTTTAGTGTTTAAATCGAATTGTTAATAACAATAAAAAACAATTGTAAATCATATAATAGTTTGTTATAATATAATTAGAAAAAATACTAAAAAGGAGTAAATTAAGTGAAAAATAAAATAGCGTATAGCAAACCAAGGAAGGCAAATCTTAATTTATTAGGATTTACCTTAATTGAATTACTAGCCACTATCATCATTTTATCTATTATAGCTTTAATAACTATTCCTACAACTATAGGAATTATTGATAAAGTTAAAATATCTAGTTTAGAACTAAGTGCGAACGGTTTATT
>JAVWOV010000014.1:0-17026 GCA_036636255.1 Bacilli bacterium | reverse complement strand
TTTATTTTACCACACTGTCCACATTTTTGTGTCTATATATCTATACTAACACCATGGTGTCCATGAGACCTCCCGTGGTAAGACATATAACTTTCCTCGTTTACTTACTTAATTTACTACATAAAGTTACGTGTATAGTGGACTTCCACCACCTAGTTATATGCCTTGCCCGACACACAAAAAAAATAAAGAAGCAATCTTCCTTATCTATTTTTATTATATGCTAGACATCCAAATAAACATTTAGGTAAAAATATTTTTTTTTTCTTAACAACGTTATTCAAGCTATTGATAGCTTCCCCAACTTCCGCTGAAAAACAAAAATTATTTGGATCAACATTGTATAAGGCACTATTATTAACTAATTCTTGACGTAAATTAATTAGCGAATTCTTATCATTGGTTTTATCTATCTTTAATAAGGAAGAAAAAATTAACGCATTTCTATTATTATGATAATCTTCTAAATTATTATTTTTATATTCACAAGCACCATAACCTAACCATTTATCAATTTTACCTGTTATAAATGGGGGTTCATTAATACCTTCGTCATTTTTACCGTTATGATCAACAATACCTTCTAAACTAAATTCATCTAATTTTGGCTTTATTTGCTTCAAAACTGCTAAGTGTTTAAATATAAAATCATCTGTTGTATAAATAACAATTTTATCATCTCGACCATTAAGGCTATATTTAAAACAATACGGTAAACTTTCTTTATTACAAGCTTGTAAAAATGATAATGCAGCATAATGAACCATTCCATTTGCTGTATTAATAAAAAATTGATGTTTCAAATTTTTTTCATCAGTAAAACCATTAAAATAAAACCATTCATCATTACCTAAAGAATCACTATTAAATAGTAACTTCTCTTGCTTTAACTGATAATTTTCCCTAAGTAAATCGTCCTCATATGCCTTATAACTTATGTTTGTTTTAATTTTTTCAAAATTAATCAATTTAGTATATAATTCCCGTTCATTAGTAAATCTATTTAAAAGTTTTAATAAAACTTCGTCATCATCAATGGGGTTTGATATTTTACTATATAACTCGTTTAATTTATCTATATTTTTCATTCATATTACCTCCCTTAAAAGAACTTAATTATCCTAACATATATATATATAAATTTCAATACTCTTTATACTTTATATACAATTTATCAACAAAAAATGTAGATTTTTTTAATTTCTACATTTTTTAGCATTTTATAAAGCATACGCTATTATCTTATTTTAATATGAACATCTTTTAACTGTGTCTCGTTTACGGTAGTAGGAGAACCCATCATTAAATCCTGTCCTCCTGAAGTCATTGGAAAAGCAATAGTTTCCCGAATATTATCTTCACCCTTAAGCAACATTAACATTCGATCAATTCCAATTGCCATCCCTGCATGGGGTGGAACACCATAGTTAAAAGCGTTATAAAATGAACCGAATTTTTCTTTTAAATCTTCCTCGTCATATCCAGCAATTTTAAAACAATCCCGCATGATTTTTAAATCATGATTACGAACAGCACCACTAAGTAACTCAACACCATTACAAACAAAATCAAATTGATAAGCAATTATATCGGTAGGTTTTTTTGATATAATATCTTTACCGTCTTTTGGTAAACTAAACGGGTTATGCATGAAAATATACTTTTCACTTTCATCATCATATTCAAACATAGGAAAATCATTAATAATACAAATATCAAATCTATTTTTATCAAGCAAATTTAATTTACGCCCAAGTTCTATTCGCATAAGTCCTGCTAAATTAGGGGCCTTACACTTATCTGCTATAAAAAACAAAACACTATTAGCCTTTAACTCTGCTGCCTTAATCAATTCATCTCGTTCAACTTCTGTTAAAAACTTATCAATCGGTCCTCGAAAAGTCATATCATCGTTAACCATAATATAGCCAATACCTGGCATATTAATACTTTTGGCATAATCAACTACCTCATTAAACCACGAATTAGACTTATCAGCAATACAAGGAACTTTAATTCCTTTTACCACAACATCTTTAAATGGTTTAAAAGATGTTTTAACAAAAATATTAGTTAAATCAACTATATAAAGTGGATTACGTAAATCTGGTTTGTCTGTTCCATATTTTAACATTGAATCTTTATAAGAAATCCTTTTAAATGGTTTAGAAGAAATCAACTTATCACTAAATTTACTAAAAGTACTATATAAAATATCCTCCGTTACCTTACAAACATCATCCTCTGTTGCAAAACTCATTTCTAAATCTAACTGATAAAATTCTCCATAAATTCTATCACTCCTTGCGTCCTCATCTCTAAAACAGGGGGCAATTTGAAAATATCTATCAAAACCTGCAATCATCAATAATTGTTTAAATAACTGTGGAGCTTGTGGTAATGCATAAAATTTACCATGGAATTTTCTTGAAGGGACAACAAAATCTCTTGCTCCCTCTGGTGAAGAAGCTGTTAAAATAGGGGTAGTTATTTCGGTAAAATTTAAGGAATTAGTTTTATCCCTTAAATATTTAACAACATCTGCTCTAAACATAATTTTATCCTTAACCTTTTTATTACGCATATCTAAATAACGATACTTTAGTCTTACTTCCAATGAATTATCAGACGATGTTTTAATTTCAAATGGAAGTACATTAGAGCATGCTGACAAAATTTCTAACTTGGAAGTTAAGATTTCAATATACCCAGTCTTTATCTTTTTATTTATTAATTCCTCATCTCTTTTAATTACCTTACCAGTAACACACACCGTTGATTCCCTGGTAACGTTATCAAAAATAGCATTGTCATTACTGACAATTTGTACTGTGCCATATTGATCACGGATATCAACAAAGATAACACCTCCATGGTCCCTAATGTTTTCTACCCAACCAGCAATTTTAACTACAGATCCAATATCGTTTAAGGTTAAATCACCACAAAAATGAGTACGATATTTATTCATATTTACCTCTTTTCTATTTCTTCAAGAATTATTTTAGCAGTTACGCTTGGATTGGCCTGACCTCTTGTTTGTTTCATAACTTGCCCGACAAAATAATCAAAAACATTTTTACCCTTTCGGTGATCAGCAATTAAATTTAAATTGTTATCTAAAATAGTTACGACTAATTTCCTGATCGTATCATCATCACCAATTTGCTTCATATCTAACTTTTCAACAACTTCCTTAGGACTTTTTTCTGAAGATAAAACTTTATATAAAACTTCTTTACTTTGTTTCGATGAAATTTTTCCTGTTGTTACCATACTAATTAAATCAACTAACATTTCTGGTGTTAAATAAATCTTATCTATACTAATATCATATTTATTTAAATGTCCCAAAATAGTACTTGTTAACCAATTAGAAACTGCCTTTGGTGATGCTCCTAACTTAATTGTTGTTTCAAAATAATCGGCTACTTTCTTTTCTTTAACTAAAATAGTAGCATCATATCTAGATAATTCATATAAATCCATATATTTAATTATTCTATCATGCTGTAATAAAGGTATTTCTTTTTTAATTTCTGCTAACCACTCATCTGTAATTTTAATTGGTGGGATATTTGGCTCTATGAAATATTTATAATCAACTGCATCCACCTTAGAACGCATTGAATAAGTACACATATCTTCATCAGAAAACCTTCTTGTTTCTTGCAAAACTGTCCCGCCACTTTCTAAAATTTTTGTTTGTCTGGTGATTTCATATTCAATAACTAATTTAACATTATTAAATGAATTAATATTCTTCATTTCTACCTTTGTCCCAAGCTCTGTATCGGTATCTTTCATTAATGATACATTTACATCACAACGCATTTGACCACGATCACTCCTTGCTTCAGATACGCCGCAATATAAAAATACTGAACGAAGTGCTTCTAAAAAAGAGATAGCCTCATTAGCTGAATGTAAACATGGTTCTGTTACTGTTTCTAAAAGTGGTATACCAGATCTATTATAATCAATTAATGAATAGTCACCAAAATGATCTAAACTAGCCGTATCTTCCTCTAAATGAATATCATGAATTAGTACCTTTTTATCAATACCATCAACATTAACGATTATCTCCCCGTTAATACCTACTGGTTTTGTTATTTGGGTAATTTGATATCCCTTAGGTAAATCAGGATAATAATAATTTTTACGATCAAATAAAACAATATCTGGGGTTTCACATTTTAAGGCCATTGCCATCATTAATGATTTTCTAAATGCTTTAAAATTAAGTACCGGTAATACCCCTGGAAAACCTAAATCGACTGTGTCTAAATTACTATTAGGAATATCTGAATAACCATTTTTAGCTTGCGAAAAGTTTTTAGAACAAGTATCAATTTCACAGTGAACTTCTAGTCCAATAACAACTTTATACATTCTTATCACCCTTTGCTGTTTGATTAGCGTATCCTAAAAAGTCTTCTATTTTTTTGGCCATGTTTAACACTTGTCCATCTTTAAACTGGGGTCCTGTTATATTAATTCCTATCGGCAGGTCATTTACAAAACCACTAGGTATGCTAATACTAGGATAACCTCCAAAATTACCAATTGCTAAATGGCTACCTAACAATAAATATTCGCTTGATAAACGATCCATATTATCATTAAAGAGTGGGGCAACGCCTCCAGAAGCTGGTAGGATCATTCCATCAAATTCTGAAAAACAACTATTAATTTTATCAACAATTAATCTTCTAATCCGTGAAGCATTTAAAAATAAGCGATCTTGATTTTCCTTTTGTAAAATATAACTGCCTAAAATAAAACGGCGTTTAATTAATTCTGAAAAGCCAGTTGTTCTAGCATCAAACATAATTTCATCAATGGTTTTTCCATTTCCTCGGGGTCCAAAAATAATTCCAGTTAAATTAGAATTATTACTAGTTGCCTCTGCGCAAGAAATAGTTATATATGAAGGATATATAGCGTTTAATAAGTCTTTATCAATACTAACTTCAAAAATTTCAAACCCTATTTTTTTACATTCATTAATTGTATCATAAAATGCGCTTAGAATTTGTTTTGTTTCAGGGTTACTATATAATTTTTCATCAATAATTTCTTTAATATAAAATAACTTTTTACCTTTAACATTATCGTTTAACATTTGTTCATAAACGTCCTTACTATCAGGTAAGCTAGTCATATCTCGCTCATCATGACCTTTTAAAATGTCGGTTACTATTGCGGCATCGGTTACATTTCTGGTAAAACAACCAACATGATCTAAACTTGATGCAAAAGCAAACAAACCGTATCTTGATATTCTTCCATATGTTGGTTTAAAGCCTACTATACCTCCAAAAGCTGCTGGTTTTCTAATGGAATCACCCGTGTCGGAACCAATTGCAAATGGAACAATTCCTAATGCTACACTAGCCGCACTACCTGCTGACGAACCACCTATTTGGCGATTAATATCCCAAGGATTTCTAACAATACCTGTATGACCAGTGGTCCCTGTTCCTCCCATTGCTAATTCATCTAAAACAGTTTTACCGATACAAACGGCGCCTGCTTCTTTTAATTTTTTAAAAACAGTTGCATCATAAATGGGTACATAATCTTTCAAAATATTAGAAGAAGCGGTTGTTAAGATGTTCTTTGTAGAAAAGTTATCTTTTAAGGCATACGGAATTCCATTAAGTAAACTATTAGTAACAATATTATGCTTAGCATCATCTAAAATAGTTACAAAACTATTATAATCATCCTGATAAAAATGTGCAGAAGATAATGAAGCAGCAATTAAATCAGCTGCTGTTGTTTTGTTTGTTTTTAATAATTTCTGAAGCTCACTAATTGATTTATTCATTACCCACCACCTTTGGCACTCTAATTTCATTGTTTTTAACTGCTTTACAATTACTTAAAGCTTCACTTGCTGTTAAAGAGGATTTTACCTCGTCATCTCTAAAGGTTGCCTTATAAATTTCATAAGGGAATGTCATCGGTTCTACATTGTTAATACCCTTAATTTTGGCGATTAAATTCATTTGTTTTTCAATTATAATAAATTCTTCTAATGTTCTTTCATATCCGGCATCATCCATATCAAACATTAACTTAGTTGCATAATCTTTTAAATTTTCTTTTGTTACCATATCTTTTCCTCCTTAAAAATAAAAATAAGCTTCAACTAGAAACTTATTTGTTTTACTAAAATGGCGCCCAATGTAGGACTCGGACCTACGACCTACCGGTTAACAGCCGGGTGCTCTACCAACTGAGCTAATTGGGCATCAATGTTTAAAAATACATAACCAGGCAGTTTTCCCACCTACTAGTTTATTTTACCTAATAAACTATCACATGTCAATATTTTTTAACGTATTTCCTAAAAAAATAAACAAGTTTACTATATCCAGGATTTTCATTATGAAAAAACAACAATTAAAATCCCTAAAGGGACGAATTAATGTTGTTATCCGCGGTACCACCCTAATTATTATATTTTATATATAATCACTTTAAGTAAGATAACGGATTACAACCGATTAATTCTACTATTACTTCGAAATAATAGCTCCAAAGTGTTATTCACAATAATCTTATTTGTTAGCTCCCACCATTCTAACTCGCTTTTAAATAACTTTTATTGTTACTGCTCTTCTTCAATGCCTATGTTCATAATTATAGAGTAATTTTTGAGCTTTGTCAACTATTTTGACTTTTATTATATGAAATCAAATGACTAATTCTTTCTTTATTATATTCTTTTTAATTAATTTAATTACTATTATTTTTAATATATTATATATTTTATATTAGTCTTATTTATGTATAAATTATCAAATACTTAGTATTTAATGTCATACATTTGTTTCGTGAGATTATTTTATTAATTTTTTCTGAATAACTCTAAGCGATTTAGAGTTATTCTAAATTTATGAATTGATTTTATGTTTTTATCGTTATCATCTGAAGTTTTTAACCACGATAAGCCACAAGAATGGGTCTGTCTAAATTGAAATCATATTTATTTTTATAATAAAATAATATCCCTTATATAACATTTTTTCGTGTAAAGATTAATATAAACAATAAATTGCAAAATTCAGGATGTTAGGAATGATGTATGTTCAAATTAGCTTTATATTTGCACAAATCATCAAATAATGAACATTTAGTATCATAAATTCGTTTTGCCTCATATTTTTCCCCATATGATAAATTATTACCATTTTTAGAATGGGTTATAAGCCTATATTGAAATTTTGGAAGCATACATTTCGCCAAATATTCATCAACTTTTTTTGTGTATTTCGAACTCTTCTAATAATTTTTCATGAATATTATTAACAGGATATGGTTGCACAATATAAAACTTAACTGTCGCAATATAATCTAAGCTTCCTTCAATTTTTGACCATATATTTTGATCATCTGTGAGTGCATAAAAGCGTTTTTTTAGTTCATTTCTCCCATAATCATTATCACTTTTTAATGCTAATATATAATCTTACGCCTTCGATTAATTACCAGATGAACTAAAATAATTGCTATTTTTTTAATGCTATTACTTCTTCATCATAAAACGTTCTTTTTCTAGTAGTTTCCTTTGCTTCTGAACTGTTTTTTTGTAACTTCCAATACATCTTGGTTGCGTATAATTCAGCAGTCCCTTCACCCATTCCTAAGCCTTTGCTTCCTTTAACTATTTTAGTTTTGTTGTCAATTTTATAAGCATGATTAATATGTTTATCTTCATTTTCCCAATTGGTATGCCAAACACCATAATCATCTTTCCACGAATCAGCTAAATGTTTTAATTCATAAAAAAAGTAATGGTCGTATCTTTCATATCGCCTGTATTTTTCACTTTAATAGTTTTTGTTTCAGCGCTTGCAGTTTCTAATGCTTGACTTCCATTATTTTCATTCAGTTCTATTTTTATATCATTAATCATAGAAATTTTACCACCATGAAATTTTGTTTCACTCATAAAATAATTTCTGCATGCTTCAAAATAGTTGTAAAGATCTTGATTCCCATTATTGCCTCTAATATTTTTTATATAATTTATTCTTTCAATTACTTTTATTTTTAATTTATTATATATTCAGGATTTATTTAATAATTTGTCTAATTTTTTGCGCTAATTTCATTATATGATTTTTTTAATTATTTATTATAAAAATCATATGTTATTACTTTAATTTTTCCAAAAATAATTTTTCATTCCAAATTTCAATACCATTTTTTTTTGCTTTTTCATATTTGCTACCTGGCTTATCACCTATAATCAAAACATCTGTTTTATTAGTAACACTATCGCTTACCTTTCCTTCAAACATTTCGATTTTTTCCTTAACATCATTCCTCGTTAAACTATGTAGAGAACCTGTGATAACAAATTTTTTTGATGTGAAATTAACATTTTTTATTTCTCTTTTTCCAATATAATTCATATTAACACCAAAAACTTTAAGATGTTTTAGTAAACAAAGTGTTTTATCGTTGCTAAAATAAGTAATAACACTTTTAGCAATAATTTCACCTATTTCTTTAATTTCTAATAATTCTTCATAATTGGTTTTAAGTAAATTATTAATATTACCATAATGTTTTGCCAATATTTTAGCAGTTTTTTGACCAACATGCCTAATACCAAGTGCAAATAATAATCTTTCTAGCGAATTTTTTTTACTGATTTCTATATTGTTCAGCAAGTTGTTAATACTTTTATCGCCAAAGCCTTCTAATTCTTTAAGTTCCTGACGATAAATCTTTAAAGTATAAAAATCAGTATAGTTTTTTAGAAAACCTAAATTATAAAATTCTTCAATAATTTGTTCTCCAAAGCCTTCGATATATAAGGCATCTCTGCTAACATAATGAATTAAACCTTCAATCTTTTTGGCGTCGCAATGATCGTTAACACAATAAGAGGCTATAGCTTTTTCTTCCTTTATTAATGAGGAATGACAAATAGGGCAATAATTAGTCATAACAAATTTTTTTTCTGTGCCATCGCGACGACTAATTTTGGCTTCAACCACTTCAGGAATAACATCACCAGCTTTTTTTATGGAAACAATATCGCCAATCCGAATATCTTTTAATTTAACATATTCTTCATTATGAAGTGTTGACCTAGATACAACTGATCCGGCAATTAAGACCGGTTCTAAAACGGCATTGGGTGTCACTTGGCCTGTTCTTCCTACACTAAAAACAATATTTTTTAATTTTGTTAAAACCTCTGTTGCCGGAAATTTGTAAGCTGTGGCCCACTTTGGTGACCTAGCAGTAAATCCTAACTTTTTTTGTCTTTGTATATCATCTAATTTAATAACAATGCCATCAATTTCGTATGGTAATTGACCTCGATGTTTTGTAAAATAGGTAATATAATTTAATACCTCAGCAATATTATTTACTTCTTTATTTTCTAAATTAATGTTAAAACCAAGATCAGCCATAAATTTTAAAGCTTTACAATGGCTATTTATACCATATAATGAAGGATTAGGTAAATGATAAATAAAACAGTCTAAGTTACGATTGGCTGCCACTTTAGCATCAAGTTGTCTAACACTACCTGCGGCTGCATTTCGAGGATTAGCCAATTTGGCTTCGCCTTTATTTTCCCGATCTTTATTTAACTTATTAAAAGATTTTTTACTCATATATATTTCGCCTCTAACTTCGATATCAATATCTTTTGTTAGCTTTAATGGAATACTTTTAATTGTTTTAACGTTATGGGTAATATCTTCGCCTGTTATTCCATCACCTCTAGTAGCCCCTCTTATTAAGATACCTTTTTTATACAATAAAGAAACAGATAATCCATCAATTTTTAATTCACAAACATATTTAGGGTTACTAATTTCTTTTTTAATTCGTTCATCAAACAAAACAATTTCGTTTTCATTAAAAACATTACTTAAACTTAACATAGGAACTTCATGAATAATTTTTTTGAATTTTGAAATAACTTTACTACCAACTCTTAAAGTAGGTGAATCGTTTCTAATAAGTTGTGGATTGTTTTTTTCTATTTCTTTTAATTCATTCATATAGCGATCATATTCTTGATCACTTATACTAGGATTATCTAAAATGTAATATTCATGATTTGCTTTGTTAATTAAATTTATTAATTCTTCCATTCGTTTATTCATTCTATCACCTTCATTATTATATCATATTGTACTAAAAAAAGCTTAATTTTATAAGCTTTTAATTAGATCATTTAAATATTTTTTTAAATCATAGGCTATTTCATCACGCTTTAAACCAAATTCTACATTTGCTTTAATAAAGCCCAATTTATTACCAATATCAAAATACTTTCCTATAAATTCACAAGAATAAAAAGATTGTTTCTGCATCAAATTTTTAAGCGCATCTGTAAATAAGTATTCTTTATTACTTGCTAAATTAATTTCATCTAGTTCTTTGAATATTTCTGGTTTAACAATATATCGTCCTAATCCTGCTTTATTGCTAGGAGCATTTTCAAATGAAGGCTTTTCTACTAATGACTTTATTTTGCCACTTGCTATATCGTCATATTCAATAATTCCATAACGATTAACTTCCTTATCTAAAACAGTCTTAACGCCAATAACATTACAATTATATTTTTCATAAACATCTATCAACTGTTTTAAAACAGGTTTTTCATACATCATTAAATCATCACCATATAAAATAGCAAAAGGTTCATCACCAATATAATCTTTAACTAAATTAATAGCATGTCCACTACCTAACTGCTCTTTTTGTATAACATAATGAATTTTACAAAGTTTGGTGATTTCCATAATAATTTTTAATTGTTCTTCATTATATTTTTTTTCTAAATCTTTATTGGGTGAAAAATAATTTTCGATTATTTTTTTATTAGGACTAACAACTAAATAAACATCCTCAATTCCACTGGCAACACATTCTTCAATAATATATTGCAATGTTGGTTTTTCAATAATTGGAAATAATTCCTTGGGAATTGTCTTAGTAGCTGGTAAAAATCTTGTTCCCAATCCAGCAGCCGGTATAATTGCTTTTCTAATTTTTTTCATTTTTCTTTACTTAAGGCATCCCAAACTAATTTAAAACAAAGTAAACCAAATAGAAATGTTCCTAACCAAAAAATGGGATTATCATAATATTTACTAATAAAATCACTTACCTTGCGACCTATTCGATTAAATTCATCTAAAATTGTTAACATAGTACCTACACCTTTCTATAACTTTTATGGCCCTTAATAACTTGCTTAATCCCATAAGGATGTGTGAATGCAATTGTCAAAACTGATTTTTCAACACCAACAACAACACCTTCATCATACCTTTCATGCATAATATGATCACCTATATTGTAATTTATATCATCATTAATAAGATTATCTCTTTTAAATTTGGTAATAATCTTAGGTGTTTCCATTTTTAAAAATTGCTTATCAATTTCATTAATGAATCTACTAGGTGCATTGTAACTAGTCATTCCAAATAGCGTTCTTTGTTTTGCATTTACTAAAAAAACATTTTTTCTTGCTCTTGTTATTCCTACATAGCACAAGCGTCTTTCTTCTTCTAATTGTAGTCCATCATCGAAAGAATTACTATGTGGAAAAATGCCTTCTTCTAATCCTACAATAAAAATGTTATCAAATTCTAATCCTTTCGCACTATGAACGGTCATTAAAGTAACCTTTTCATTAGTGTCGTTTGTTACTTCAACATCTGTTACTAGGGAGATTTCCATCAAAAATTCTTCTAAAGATATTATACCATTTTTTTCTTCAAATGTTTTAGTAATTGATTTAAATTCTTCTAAATTTTCTAATCTGACATCGGCTTCAATTGTTTTTTCGTTTTCTAATTCGGCTTTTAAACCACTAAATTCTAAAACTGCATCCACCATTTCGGTTAATGAGCAAGTATCTTTTAGTGCAATTAAATGTTCAATTATTTTTTTGAAATGTAATTCTTTGCCAAATTCTATGGCGTTATAAATACTCTTGTTTTCACTATTAGCTTTAGATGTCAAATTACTAATAGTTTTAAGTCCGATTCCACGTTTAGGAACATTAATAACTCGTAATAAATTTAAGTCGTCGTCCTGATTATAAATGATTTTTAAATACGCTACTAAATCTTTTATTTCTTTTCGATTATAAAAAGAAAATCCTCCGACTATTTTATAATTAACATTTTCTTTTAATAAGGCTTCTTCAACATTACGTGACTGAGCGTTTGTTCGATATAAGACTGCTATTTCATCTAAACTATTGGCTTTAGAAATTAGTCTTTTAATTTCTTTAACAACATAATAAGCTTCGTCACGTTCGTCAATTGATTGATGACATACTATTTTTGACCCTTCTTCACTATCTGTCCAAAGTTTTTTTTCTTTACGTTGTTTATTTCGTTCAATAATGCAATTAGCTGCGTTTAAAATATTCATAGTTGAACGATAGTTTTTTTCTAATTTAACTACTTTAGTGTTCTTATAATCATTTTCAAAATTCAAAATATTTTTATAATTAGCGCCTCGCCAGCTAAAAATAGTTTGATCGGGATCACCAACTACACAGATATTTTTATATTTAGCACTTATCATTTTTATCAAAAGGTATTGTGCTTCATTTGTATCTTGATATTCATCCACTAGGATATAACGATATTGTTGTTGATATTGTTGTAAAACTTTAGGATTTTCTTTTAATATTTGAATAGGCATCATTAATAAATCATCAAAATCAAAAGAATTATTAGTTTTAAGTCTTTTTTGATATCTTTGATATACTTTCAAAACAATTTCTTCAAATTCATTTTCAACTGATTTTTCATAATGTTGATAGTCTATCAATTCATTTTTAGCTCCACTGATGGCATTTTTTATCGCTTTCGGACTATGTATTTTAGGATCAATTTCTAAATCCTTTAAAATTTTTTTGATTAAAGTCAAGGAATCGTCACTATCAAGAATAGTGAAATTATTTTTATATCCTATTAATTCATAATTTTCTTTAATAATAACTAAACCAAAAGCATGAAATGTTGAAATTTGCATGTTATATGCTGATTGACTAATTAATTTAGTTAACCTGTTTTTCATTTCCTTAGCGGCTTTATTAGTAAAAGTTATTGCTAAAATATTATTTTCATTGATTCCTTGTTCGATTAAATAAGCTATTCTTGTTGTTAATACTTTAGTCTTACCGCTTCCAGCTCCTGCTAGAACAAGCAAAGAACCGTCAATAGTTGTTACTGCGGATAATTGTTCGTCATTTAAATTTTTAAGCATTTTATTCACCCTACCTCTTCTAATAATACCATAAAGGAGCTTAAATTATAAGTGTTTTTATGAACTTTACCAACAAATGAGAAAGAAACTAACTATTAATTGATTTAAATCAATTAATAGTTAGTTTTAGTTAATACTAATTGCTTTTTCGATTTTGTTTTTGTTTCTGGTAAAAGCTTTTTTTTCTGTTTGTTAACATGTTGATTTATATCTGTAATATGATTTATAATATGTATAATTTTAAGTTGTTCGATTTCTCCTTTATAATTAGCAAGCATATTATACAAATCATTTTTAACTAATAAATCAAGTTTTTCTGTTGTATCTTTAATATCACTAAAATGATTTTTGATAATATAATCTATAACGTCTTTGGAATAAAATTGTTGATTACCTATATAACATACTGGTTCGTTATCTATATAACGATAATTATTAAAAGATAATGCATTATCAAAAGAAGGTGCTAAACGATATTTATGTGTGTTTTTATTAAATATCAAACCAACATTTTTTAATTTACCATCTTCGTTGCCAATAATACAATCGCCAAAAATCATTTTAATATATTGGCTATTTAATTTTTTAAATTCTTTTTCCTCGATTTTATGTAATTTATAAAAAATGCCAAAAACTCGTCCGAAACAAAACTTAATATCTCTTTGCGTATCAACAATTTCTCTTGTAGCCCATGGTATATCAATGTCGTATAAAACATCAGATTTGTTTATAAGAAAATTATCGACAAGACAACATTTAGTGTTTATATCAGAATTATAGCCCAAGGAAACGTTTACACAATCAATACCTACCTTTTTTAAAATATCAGATGAAAGTTTTTCCATAACATCTTGATCAATATCAATATCATTGTTATATTTTAATAATTTTTTAATTTCCTCTTCTACCCAATATTTTTTGCTAAATCCTCTTGGTTCTTCGCCTATTTTTGCTAAATCACTTACCTCTTTACGTATCATTTTTTCACTCTTTTCTTTTTTAAAATCTATGTTATTAGTTGCAAAATATTTGTTTTTTTATTATCATTAACTATATGATTTTTAAAACTTTTAAATTTTTTATCACTTTTATATATTATAGAAATTGAATAAAAGTTAGAAAAATGTCTAAAATCTTTATCAATTAACTTATCATAAAAACAGTGGTATATTAAAAAAAGATTGTTTGTTATATATCAAAAGTAAAATTACATATTAATTTCCTTCAATGTTTTATCCCATATTATATTATAATGCTCTTGTTAAATCGTAATATTTCAAAATAGTATTGTTATTATATCATATATTGCTTAATATGTAACAAATAAAAAAAGATGATAGATAGTTTTCACACCTATTTTAAAAACGAATATACTAAACTAGAAAAAAGGAGGAGATTTATTTTTGAAAAAAATTATTTTTGGATTATTTATTATCATTATTATTATTCTTGTCAGTTTAGGCTTTTTGCTTAAAAATAAAGATAATAATCTTAAAAAGGTTACTGTTGCGGAAGTGGCTCATAGTGTTTTCTATGCACCCCAGTATGTAGCTCATTCTTTAGGCTATTTTACCGATGAAGGTTTAGATGTTGATATAATCTTAACCCCTGGTGCTGATAAAGTATCAGCTGCTGTATTGTCTGGTGATGTTAATATTGGTTTCTCTGGTAGTGAAGTAACTATTTATGTTTATAATCAAGGAGAAAAAGATTATCTTGTAACTTTTGCTGGTCTCACTAAAAAGGATGGTAGTTTTTTAGTTTCAAGGGAAAAAATAAAAGACTTTAAAATTGAGGATTTAAAAGATAAATATATTATTGCTGGTCGACAAGGCGGAATGCCTGCTATGACATTACAATGGGCTTTAAATCAAAATAATATTAAAACAACTGATGTAACTTTTGATACTAGTATAGCTTTTGCTGCTATGTCTGGAGCTTTTATTGGTGGAACTGGTGATTATGTATCACTATTTGAACCGGCAGCATTACAGCTTGAAAAACAAGGTTATGGTCATGTAGTGGCTTCCGTCGGTGAACTCGGCGGTACTGTTCCATATACTGCTTATCATACTAAAAAAAGTTATGCAAAAGAAAATCCCGATGTTCTAAAGGGTTTTACTAAGGCTACACAAAGAGGATTAGATTTTGTTCATGAAAATAATTCACGAACAATCGCTGATGCTATTATTGATTACTTTCCAGATACTTCAACTAATGATTTAATTGCTATTATTGATCGTTATAAAAAAATTGATTCATGGTATAATACAACATATATAAAAGAAAATGACTTTAATCATATTCAAACAATAATGAAAAATGCTAATGAATTAGATAAGACAGCACCATATGATAAATTAGTTAATAATAGTTATTCAATAAAATGAATGAAATATTAGTAATAAAGAAGTTAAAGAAAATTTATCACAATAAGCAAGGGGAAACTCTTGCAATTGATAATTTTTCTTTCCGTATGTCAAATGGTGAATTTATAGCAATAGTTGGACCAAGTGGTTGTGGAAAGTCAACAATTTTATCAATAATCGGTGGATTAGAAAAAAAAACTAGTGGATATTTTAAATTTAAAAACAATACTAAAATTGGATATATGTTGCAATATGATTGTTTATTTAATTGGCGTAATATAATAAGTAATTGTCTACTTGGACTAGAAATAAATAAAAATTTAAATAAAAAAACTAAGGAAAATGTTTTAAATCTCTTAGAAACATATGGTCTAAAGGAATTTACTAATAGTTTTCCTAATAATTTATCGGGAGGTATGCGTCAAAGGGTTGCTTTAATAAGAACACTAGCTGCTAACCCAGATATATTACTCCTTGATGAACCATACTCAGCTTTAGATTATCAAACAAGATTAGCTATTTCTGATGATGTTTATAAAATTATAAAACAAGAAAAAAAGAGTGCTATAATGGTTACTCATGATTTAGCTGAGGCTATAAGTATGGCTGATAAGATTATTGTTTTGTCAGCTAGACCTTGTACTATTAAAAATATTTATAATATTAAACTAACTAATAGATCAACTCCAATTGAAAATCGTAAAGCTAAAGAATTTGCTTATTACTATGATTTAATATGGAAGGATATTGATTTTCATGTATAGTAATGAACACAAACAATATTTAAAAAAGGAAAAAAGAAAAAAACTTTTAATTCGCTTAACACAGGCACTAATTATTGTTATTTGTGTTGCTGTTTGGCAACTACTGGCTCATTTTAATGTGATTAATACTTTTATATCATCGAGTCCTAAGGATGTGTTAAATACACTTATTAACCTTCACGTTAATGGTGATTTGTATCATCATATTTGGATAACGGTATACGAGACAATTATTAGTTTCTCATTAGGCACCATTATAGGAATTATAATTGCTACCTTATTATGGTGGAATAAATTTTTAGCGAAAGTTATGGATCCGTATTTAACTATTTTAAATAGTTTACCTAAAGTAGCCTTAGGGCCAATCATTATTATTTGGGCTGGTGCTGGTATAAGTTCTATTATTTTAATGGCGTTATTAATATCTGTGATTATAACTATAATTAATGTTTATCAAGGATTTATAACGACCGATCAAAACAAATTAAAATTATTACAATCATTTAAAGCAAGTAAATATCAAATTTATACTAAATTAATTTTGCCAAGTAGTTTTCCAACTATTATAAGTGCTTTAAAAATTAATGTTAGTATGTCTTTAATTGG
>JAVWOV010000013.1:0-17754 GCA_036636255.1 Bacilli bacterium | reverse complement strand
TAGCTGGGTCATTATTGCGGAATAACACATAAGACATTATCACGGAATAACCATAGATAATCATACTTAATAAAATTCCCCTTGACAACAATTAGAAAATATGTTATTCTTTATTAAGACACGAAAGGGTGTTTTTTATTTATTGAAAAACATATATTAAATAAGAAAGTAGGATTATATGAAGAAACTGCGCAAATTTTTACTCGGCGTAAAAAAAGAAATGACTAAAGTAAGATGGCCTAATAAAAAAGAAATGATCACATATTCAGCAGCAACCATTTGTTTTGTATTGTTTTTTGCTTTATTTTTTACCATAACCGACTTTACCTTAGCAGGAATAGGGGTGTTATTTAAATAATGGAAAAAGAATGGTATGTTGTTAATACTTATTCCGGACACGAAAACAAAGTAAAAGAAAAACTTTTAATGCGAGCTAATTCTATGGGATTAGAAGATTATATTTTTCGTGTTGTTGTACCCGAACAAACAGAAATAGAAGTTAAAGACGGCGTTAAAAAAGAAAAAATAAAAAAAATGTTTCCTGGTTATATTTTAGTAGAAATGATTATGTCGGATGAAGCTTGGTTTATTGTTCGTAATACCCCAGGAGTAACTGGTTTTATTGGTTCATCAGGTCGTGGTGCTAAGCCATTTCCTTTAACACCAGCTGAAGTGGATAAAATATTAGGGTCAATGGGTATTAGCAGATTACAAATAGGTAATGAACTTAATGTTGGGGATACCGTCAAAGTGATTGATGGGCCATTTACAAGTATGTTTGGTAAGGTGAAAGGCGTGGATGCTCCAAACCAAATATTAGAAGTTGCGTTAGATTTATTTGGCCAAGAAACAATTGTGGAATTACATTTATCACAAATTGAAATGGCCGGCTAAATTTAGTTTACAAATATTTTAAATTATGTTATGATTATATAGCTTATTGATTTATATATCAATGTGAGAACAGAAACGTTAATTTTTAGCGGATACTGGCGTTTTTGAACCACTCGCGAAAAAGAAAATTATAGGAGGTGTTTTTCGTGGCCAAAAAAATTACAAGAAAAATTAAATTACAAATTCCTGCTGGTAAAGCAACACCCGCTCCACCAGTCGGAACTGGTTTAGGACCAACCGGCATCAATCTACAAGAATTTTGTACTAAATATAATGATGCTACTAAAGATAAAAAAGGAGATATATTACCAGTTGAAGTTTCTGTTTATGAGGATAGAACATTTGACTTTGTAATTAAAACTCCCCCAACGTCATTTTTAATCAAAAAAATATGTAACATAAAAAAAGGATCAGCAAAAGGAAAAAATGAAGTAGTAGGTAATCTTACAGCGACACAAATAAAAGAAATAGCTTTAATAAAAATGACAGATTTAAATTGTTATGATGTTGAAGAAGCTATAAACATTGTAACTGGTACAGCTATTAATATGGGTGTAAAAATAGAAAACTAGGATTTAACTAGTGGGAGGATTTAACTGATTATAATCCGCTTAAAACCACATAAGGAGGAAATATGAAAAAAGGAAAAAATTACATCGAAGCATGTAAACAAATTGATAAAAATAAATTATACAATAAACAAGAAGCTATTGATATAATGAAAAAAATGAAATGTGCTAAATTTGATGAAACGGTTGAATTAGCGTTGCGTTTAAATTTAGATACAAAGAAAGCTGAACAACAATTAAGAGGAGCTGTTGTTTTACCGAATGGAACTGGTAAAACTAAAAAAGTTTTAGTAATTGCTAAGGGAGAACAAGCTAAAAAAGCATTAGAAGCAAATGCTGATTATGTTGGTGATGTAGACTTATTGCAAAAAATTGAAAAGGAAAATTGGTTTGAATTTGATGTGATAATTGCTACGCCAGATATGATGCCGGCTTTAGGTAAGTTAGGACGTGTTTTAGGACCAAAAGGTTTAATGCCTAATCCTAAAACAGGAACAGTAACTATGGATACCGAAAAAGCTGTTAAAGAAGTTAAAAATGGCCGAATAGAATATCGTACTGATAGTTTTGGAAATGTTCATATACCAATTGGCAAATTATCTTTTGATGCCGATAAATTAATTGGTAATTTAGATGCTTTTGTTAATTTGATTGTTAAAAGTAAACCATCGGTTGTAAAAGGTAAATACATTAAAAATGTAACTATTTCTTCAACGATGGGACCAGGAATAAAAATTGACATAGAAAATGAAGTTATCTAACTATTTACAAAAAAGCAAAAATATGTTATAATAAATTAATTGGAAAATTAGTACCGTAGATAGCAGGTGAACAAAAGTTCTTAATATCCTGCCGAGGAACTTAATTATTTAAGTTTTGGAAAAAAGCTCTCGGTATAGAGAGCTTTTTTATGGTAGATAAGAGGAGGTGTCGAAAATGGCAAACAAAAACACATTGTTAAAAAAACAACAAGTGATTGATGAAATAAGTGACAAAATAAAAACATCAGCATCAATTATTTTGTTTGAATATCATGGCCTTGGTGTTTTACAAATGATGGAATTAAGAAGAAAATTAAGAGAAAACAATGCTGATTTAAAAATTTATAAAAATACTTTAACAAAACGTGCTTTAGAACAACTCAACTATGATTTACACGAAGATATGGTTGGACCAAAGGCTATTGCTTTTGGTAATGATGCTATCATGCCAATAAAAATATTAAGTGAATATGCTAAAAAGAACAAGCAATTAGAAATAAAGGTTGGAATAGTTGATTCCAATATTACTAGAATTGAATCATTAAATCAATTAGCAAGCATACCTTCAAGAGAAGGATTACTTACTATGTTAGCAGGTGGTCTAATTGGAACAGTTAAAGATTTATCTGTCTGCTTAGATTTATATAGTCAAAATAAATAAAAATAGAATAGAAAAAATGGAGGAAAAAAAATGGCTAAATTTACCAAAGAAGAATTTATTAATGGATTAAAAGAAATGACAATCCTAGAAGTTAAAGAATTAGTTGACGCAATGAAAGAAGAATTTGGTGTTGATCCAAGCTCTGTTGCTGTAGCAGCTCCTGCTGCTGAAGCAGTTGACGAAGGACCTAGTACTGTTGATGTTGTTTTAACAGCTGCTGGACCAAATAAAATTGCTGTAATTAAATTAGTTCGTGATGTTATGGGTTTAGGCTTAAAAGAAGCAAAAGACATAGCTGATAATGGCGGAACTCTTAAAGAAAAAGCTACCACCGATGAAGCAAACGAGTTAAAAGCGAAATTTGAAGAAGCTGGAGCTTCTATCGAATTAAAATAATCAAAAAAAATTTTGGTAAACCTATACTACATTAGTATAGGTTTTAACCGTATAATGGATGTGAAAAAATGGAACATTATTTTACCGAAGACACAATCACAAAAAGTAATATTAAAAAAATTAATATAAAAATTAAAAATCGAGAATATCAGTTTTTAACTGATAATGGTGTTTTTTCTAAGAAAGGTTTAGATTTTGGTACGCGTACTTTATTGCTTAACTTACCACCATTAACTGGTAAAGTTTTAGATTTTGGATGTGGTTATGGTCCTATTGGCATATTTATTGCTAAAAATAATCAAGTAGAAATGTCTATGCTAGATATAAATAAACGAAGTATCGAATTAACCAAAAAAAATTGTGAACTAAATCAGGTGAAGGCGTTGGTGTTTTTAAGTAACATGTATGATGATGTTTTGGATACATATGATTATATTATTACCAATCCACCTATAAGAATTGGGAAAAAAAGCTTATACCGTATTTTGTTTGATGCTAAAAAATATTTAAATAAAAACGGTCAGTTATGGTTAGTTATAAATAAAAATCAAGGTGCTAAATCATTAATAAATGATTTAAAAACTGATTATTTGGTTGATGTTATTAACAAAAACAAAGGTTTTTACATAATTCGAGCACGAAACTGTTGACATCTTGATAATATGTTGTTAGAATTATAAATTGGATGCGTGTACTTTTTAAAATTAAAAATTTAGTAAAAAAATAGTTTATAGGGGTGAAAGATATGTCTTATACAGTGAAAAAGTTTGGAGATCACCGTAGTAGAAGAGATTATGCAAAGACAAAAAACGCAATAGAGTTAGGGAATTTATTAGAAATTCAAAAAAAGTCCTATGAATGGTTTGTAACTGATGGTATCAAAGAAGTTTTCGATGATATTTTTCCTGTAGAAAGTTTTACAGGAAATTTATCATTAGAATTTGGAGAATATTCTTTTGAACAACCTCGTTATACCATTAAAGGATGTAAGTCAAGATATGCAACTTATGCTGCACCACTAAAAGTAGCAGCTCGTCTTTTTAATCATGAAACTGGTGAGGTAAAAGAACAATCATTATTTTTAGGTGATATGCCGATAATGACAGAAAGTGGAACATTTATTATAAATGGAGCCGAGCGAGTAATTGTTTCACAATTAGTACGTTCCCCTAGTGTTTATTTTGGCAAAGAAATCGATAAAAAAAATGGTAAACTTAGTGTCTCTTCACAAATTATACCATCAAGAGGAACTTGGTTAGAATATGAAACAGATGCTAGAGATGTTATTTATGTTCGTATTGATCGCACTAGAAAAGTGCCAATTACGGCGTTTTTAAGAGCTTTAGGATTATCTAGTGATGATGATATCCTTAGTTTATTTGGTGATGATGATTATATCAAAAGAACTATTGAAAAAGATGCTAACAAAAACACGGATGAAGCTTTAATAGAAATACATGCTAAATTAAGACCTGGAGAACCATCAACATTAGATAGTGCTAAAAATCAATTGATCACTAGATTTTTTGATGCTTTTCGTTATGATTTAGCTAAAGTTGGAAGATATAAATATAATAAAAAATTAAATATAACTGAGCGTTTATTGAATTGTACGTTGGCACAAGATATAAAAATAGATAAAAAAGTAGTGATAAAAAAGCAAACTTTAATAAATAAGGAAGTTTTAGAACAATTAAAACAATACTTTAATGATGGTTATGGAATTAAAGAAGTACTTATTAACGAACAACTAGATACTTATAATAAAGTTCAAATGGTTAAAGTGTTTTCAAAAAATAATCCTGATAAAATAATTAATGTTATTGGTAATGATCAAAGTGCAGATATAAAAAGACTTACTATATCAGATGTTTATGCAACAGTTTCTTATTATTTGAATCTTCATGAAGGAATTGGCAATTTTGATGAAATAGATCATCTATCTAATAGACGAATAAGACAAGTAGGTGAGCTTTTACAAAATCAATTTAGAATTGGTATAAGTCGCATTGAAAGAGTTATAAGAGATCGAATGAGTACTCAAGAAATAACGGAAGTAACGCCAAAAACTTTAATAAACATTAGACCACTTACGGCTGCTATTAAAGAGTTTTTTGGGAGTAGTCAATTATCGCAATTTATGAATCAAACTAATCCCGTAGCGGAATTAACTAATAAAAGAAGATTATCATCACTAGGACCAGGGGGATTATCTCGGGATAGAGCTGGTATGGAAGTAAGAGATGTTAATGCTTCGCATTATGGTAGATTATGCCCAGTTGAATCACCAGAAGGTCAAAATATTGGTCTAATCACTTCATTAGCAAGTTACGCTAAAGTAAATGAATATGGTTTTATAATGACACCTTATCGCAAGATAACTAATTGTAAATTAACAGATGAAATAACTTATATGACAGCTGATGAAGAATTAGATTATCATATTTCACAAGCAGCTATTAAAATTGATGAATTCGATAATATTATAGAAGATCGTTTATTAGTACGTTGTCGTGGAGAAAGTATTGTGGTAAATAAGGAAATGGTGGATTATACAGATGTATCACCACAACAAGTAATATCAATTACTACATCAGCAATACCTTTTCTAGAGCATGATGACGGTAAAAGAGCTTTAATGGGCGCAAATATGCAAAGTCAAGCAATTCCTTTATTACAGGCAGAAGCTCCACTTGTTGGAACAGGGGTTGAAGCTATTGCTGCAAAAGATTCGGGAGCAGTTATAATATCAAATACAGATGGTATAGTTGATTATGTTGATGCTAATAAAATAATTATTAAAACTAAAAAAGAAAATGAAACTTATTATCTAAATGGTTTTGAACGAAGTAATGCTGGAACATGTTATCATCAATTACCAATTGTAAGAAAAGGTGACAAAGTAAAAAAAGATATGGTTATTGCTGATGGACCAAGTACTAAACTTGGTGAATTAGCTTTAGGTAAAAATGTTAATGTTGCTTTTATGAATTTTGATGGTTATAATTATGAAGATGCCGTTATTTTAAATGAAAGATTAGTAAAAGATGATGTTTATACATCTATTCATATATCCGATTATCCAATTGAATGTCGTGATACTAAATTAGGACCTGAAGAATTTACTCGTGACATACCAAACGTTAGTGAAGAATCACGAAAAAATCTTGATGAATCTGGTATTATTAGTATAGGTACAGAAGTTAAAGATGATGATATTTTAGTTGGTAAAGTAACGCCTAAAGGAATGACAGAATTAACTAGTGAGGAAAAATTGTTACATGCTATTTTTGGTGAAAAAACTAGAGAAGTAAGAGATACATCATTAAGAGTACCACATGGTAGTGAGGGTATAGTTCATGATGTTAAAATATTTAGTAAAGAAAATTCAGATGAACTTCCGGCTGGGGTATCTAAAGTAGTGAGAGTTTATATTGCCCAAAAAAGAAAAATATCAGTTGGGGATAAAATGGCTGGTCGTCATGGTAATAAGGGAATAGTATCTTTAATTATGCCACAAGAAGATATGCCTTATTTAAAAGATGGTTCAAGTGTAGACATAATTCTTAACCCACTAGGTGTACCATCTAGAATGAATATTGGACAAATATTAGAAATGCATTTAGGCCTAGCTGCCCAAACATTAAATATTCATGTTGCTACTCCTGTTTTTGATGGGGCAACTAAAGAGGAAATAGGGGAAGCTTTAAAAGAAGCTAATCTTGACGCTGATGGTAAAACTTGGTTATATGATGGAAGAACTGGTGAGCGTTTTGCTAATCGGGTTGGAATTGGTGTAATGTATATGATTAAACTTAATCATATGGTTGATGATAAATTACATGCTAGAGCAACAGGACCATATTCTTTGGTAACTCAACAACCACTTGGTGGTAAAGCACAATTTGGTGGGCAAAGATTTGGGGAAATGGAAGTATGGGCATTATATGCTTATGGAGCGGCTCATGTTTTACAAGAAATGATAACAATAAAGTCTGACGATGTTATTGGTCGTGTAAAAGTATATGAAGCGTTGGTAAAGGGTCAAGAAATACCAGCATCTGGTGTTCCTGAATCATTTAGAGTATTAATAAAAGAATTTCAAGCTCTTGGTCTTGATATGACTGTTTTAAATAAAGAAGGAAATTTTGTAGAACTAAAAGATTTAGAAGAGTTAGAAAAAGATAGTTTTCTAACTACAGAAGAATTTGAAAAAAGTATTGATAGTGTTATTATAAATGAACCAATCGATACTAAAGAAAAAAAGATTTTACCAGAAATTGAAGAACTAACCTTAGAAAAAGGCATCGATGGAATAATTCTTAAAGATATCAAGGAAGGAGCAGATTTATAATGGACGTAAACAATTTTGAAGGTCTAAAAATTGCTATAGCTTCTCCGGAAAAAATTCGTTCTTGGTCATATGGTGAAGTAAAAAAAGCCGAAACAATTAATTATCGTACATTAAAACCTGAACGAGATGGTTTATTTTGTGAAAAAATATTTGGTCCTAATAAAGATTTTGAATGTTCTTGTGGTAAATATAAACGTTTAAGATATAAAAATATTATTTGTGACCGTTGTGGAGTAGAAGTAACTAGAAGCAAAGTAAGACGTGAACGAATGGGTCATATTGAACTTGCTACACCTGTATCACATATATGGTTTTTTAAAGGAATTCCGTCACGGATGGGCTTAGTTCTTGATATGTCGCCACGTGATTTAGAAGAGGTATTATATTTTGTTTCTTATGTTGTATTAGATAAAGGCGCGGCTCCTTTAGAAAAAAAGCAAACTATATCTGATAAGGAATATCGTACTTATTATGAAAAATATGGTAATACTTTTCGTGTTGGTATAGGAGCAGAGGCTATTAAAGAATTGTTAGAACAAGTTGATATTACGGGTGAAATAAAACAAATAAAACAAGATATTGATAAAATTAAGGATTCAGCTAGTCAAAAGCGTGTTCGTTTAATAAAAAGGTTAGATGTGTTAAGCGCTTTCGCTAGTTCGGGAAATCGTCCGGAATGGATGATTTTAGATGCCTTACCAGTTATTCCACCTGAGTTAAGACCAATGATTCAATTAGATGGTGGTAGATTTGCTACTAGTGATTTAAATGATTTATATAGACGGGTAATAAATAGAAATAATCGATTAAAAAAATTAATGGATTTAGGTGCCCCATCAATTATAATTCAAAATGAAAAAAGAATGTTACAAGAAGCAGTTGACGCTTTATTTGATAATGGAAGACGTGGTAAAAATATAACTGGAGCGGGAAATCGCCCTTTAAAATCTTTAAGTAGTATGCTAAAAGGAAAACAGGGACGATTTAGACAAAATTTACTTGGAAAAAGAGTTGATTATTCCGGTCGTTCGGTAATAGTTGTTGGACCTGATTTGAAAATGTATCAATGTGGTATTCCTAAAGAAATGGCACTAGAATTATTTAAACCACATGTTATAAATGGTTTAGTAACGAAAGAAATAGCAACTAATATTAAAGCTGCTAAAAGAATGATTGAAAATCAAGATGAACGAGTATGGGATATTGTTGAAGAAAAAATAAAAGAACATCCGGTTTTATTAAATAGAGCTCCAACTTTGCATCGACTTGGTATTCAAGCTTTTGAGCCTAAATTAGTAGCTGGTAAAACAATTAGACTTCATCCGTTAGTATGTGCAGCATTTAATGCAGACTTTGATGGTGATCAAATGGCTATTCATATACCGTTATCGGAAGAAGCTAAAGCAGAGGCTCGAGTTTTAATGCTTGGTGCTAATAACATTTTAAGTCCTAAGGATGGTAAACCAATAGTAACTCCTGCGCAAGATATGATTATGGGAAATTACTATTTGACGTTTGAAAAAGAAAACCAACCTGGTGAAGGCCGCGTTTTTAAAAATACTAATGAAGCTATTATGAGTTATGAAAGAAGAGAAATAAATCTTCATACACGAATAGCAGTAGCAGTTAAATCTTTTAAATATAAAATATTTCCAAGCAATTATTATAATAGATATTTGGTAACTACACCAGGGAAACTTATATTTAATGAAATTTTTCCAGATACATTTCAATATGTAAGTGATTGTACTGTAGAAAATTTAGAAAATATTACGCCAAGTAAATATTTTTTAGAACCGGGTACTAATATAAAAGAAGCTATTAAAAAAATGACGATAGTACCTCCTTTTAAGAAGGGTGATTTAAGTAAGATAATTGCTCAAATTTATAAAAGATATCAAACAACGGAAACATCAGTAATGTTAGATAAATTGAAAGATTTAGGTTTTAAATATTCGACTTTATCTGGTATAAGTATTTCTATATTTGATATTAAAGAAAGTGTTAAAAAACCAGAAATTATTGAAAAAGCAAGGGAAAAAGTTTTTCAAATTGCTAAACAGTATAATCGTGGTTTAATAACAGATTATGAACGATATGAAAAAGTAGTAGCAACTTGGAATCAAGCTCGTGGTGAGATAGCTCACGAATTAGAAAAGAATATTAAAGATAATAAAGAAAATCCGATATCTTTGATGATTGATTCACAAGCTCGTGGTAATATGAGTAATTATAATCAAATGGCAGGAATGCGAGGATTGATGAATAAACCAAATGGCGAAGTAGTAGAAGTACCAATTATTTCATCATTTGTTGAGGGTGCTAGTGTGTCAGAATTTTTTATATCAACGCATGGAGCTCGAAAAGGAGCGGTTGATACAGCTTTAAGAACAGCTGATGCCGGTTATTTAACGAGAAGATTAGTTGATGTTGTTCAAGATGTTATTATTAAAGAAGATGACTGTGGTACGGAAAATGGCGTTTTAGTCGAATCATTTTTAGATGAAAAAGATAAGTCAATTATTGAAGGTATAGAAGATCGAATTATTGGCCGTTATACGAATAAAAAAGTATTACATCCACAGACAAAAGAAATAATGGCAGAACGTAATACTTATATAACGGAAACTTTAGCAGATAAAATTATTAAAGCAGGTATTACTAAAGTACCAATAAGAACAGTATTAACTTGTAAAAGTGAACATGGTATATGTAAAAAATGTTATGGACGTAATTTAGCAACTGGTCAAATAGTTGAAATAGGTGAAGCAGTAGGTATAATGGCTGCGCAATCAATTGGTGAACCAGGTACGCAGTTAACTATGCAAAACTTTAATTCAGGTGGTGTTGCTGGAAGTGATGACATAACACAAGGTTTACCGAGAGTAACAGAGTTGTTTGAAGCAAGAATTCCTAAAGGAAAAGCAACTATATCAGATATAAATGGGGTTGTTGAAAAAATAGAAGAAGAAAATGGTAAATATATTATTACCGTTAAAAATGATGTTGAAAGTAAACAACATACCAGTAATTTTAACGCTAAAAAATGTGTAGAATTAAATGATTGTGTAAAAGCTGGTGAAAGATTAACTTATGGGGCTATAAGCCCTAAAGAACTGTTAGTAGTAACTGATCCTATAACTGTTCAACAATATATTTTGATGGAAATTCAAAAAGTATATCGTAGTCAAGGTGTTGATATTGCTGATAAGCATGTTGAAGTAATGGCTAAAAGAATGATATCAAAAATTAAAATTATTAATTCTGGTGATTCATTATTTTTACCAGGAACAATGGTGAATATTAATGAGTTTACAGATGCTAATAAAGAATTGATTTTAAAGGGTAAAAAACCAGCAACTGGTAGACCAGTATTGTTAGGAATTACTAAGGCTAGTTTAGGAACGGATTCTTTCTTATCAGCAGCATCTTTTCAAGAAACTACTAGAATCTTAACTGATGCAGCTATTCATGGTAAAGTAGATTATTTGAATGGATTAAAAGAAAATGTTATTATTGGTAAATTAATACCAGCGGGAACTGGTGCTAAAAAATATAATCAATTTACTTATGAATTAGAAAATGATTTGATAAAAGAGGAACCATTAGAGGTATTAGAACAAGAATTAATGGATTAAAACAATATAAATGAATATAAAAATAAGCATAAAAACCATTGACAAACATATAATAAAAATGGTATATTAAATTTGCATTTAATTAAGGTTTACTTCGGTAAATCTTTAATTAAGTAGAAAATGAAACACCTGGATGTGTGTAATGAAAGGAGGACTTATGCCAACAATAAATCAATTAGTAAGAAAAAGAAGAACTAACAAAGTTAAAAAAAGTAAGTCACCGGTACTAGGAATAGGATATAATACTAAAGAAAAAAAACAAACTATTGCAGCAGCACCGCAAAAACGTGGTGTATGTACCCGTGTTGGAACTAGAAAGCCAAAGAAGCCAAACTCAGCACTTAGAAAATATGCTCGTGTAAGATTATCAAATAGCCGTGAAGTAGATGCTTATATACCAGGAGAAGGTCATAATTTACAAGAACATAGTGTTGTTTTACTACGTGGTGGGAGAGCCAAAGATTTAATCGGTGTTAGATATCATATAATACGTGGGACATTAGACACTGCTGGTGTTGAAAAACGTTCCCAAGGACGTTCAAAATATGGAACTAAAAAAGCAAAATAACATTGGAAGGAGGATATTATGCGAAAAAGAAGAGCCGTTAAAAGAGATGTTTTAGCAGATCCTATGTATGAATCTAAATTAGTAACAAAATTAATAAATCAAATAATGTTAGATGGAAAAAAAGGAACTGCACAAACTATTTTATATCAGGCGTTTGATATTATTAAAGAAAAAACAGGAAAAGAACCGATGGAATTATTTAATAAGGCCCTAACAAACATTAAACCAGCTTTAGAAGTTAAATCTCGACGAGTTGGTGGCGCTAATTACCAAGTTCCAATTGAAGTAAGACCGGAAAGAAGTCAAGCTTTAGGACTACGTTGGTTAGTACAATACGCTAGATTACGTGGAGGTCATTCAATGGCTTTAAACTTAGCTAATGAAATAATTGATGCAGCTAATGATGGTGGAGCAGCTGTTAAAAAGCGTGAGGAAACACATAGAATGGCAGAGGCAAATAAAGCATTTGCTCACTACCGTTGGTAAGGAAGGAATAAATATATGGCTCGTGAATATAGTTTAAAAAATACACGAAATATTGGAATAATGGCGCATATTGATGCTGGTAAAACTACTTGCACGGAACGCATATTATACCATACAGGAAAAATACATAAAATTGGTGAAACTCATGATGGGGCTAGTCAAATGGATTGGATGGCCCAAGAACAAGAACGGGGAATCACGATAACATCAGCAGCCACTACGGCGTTTTGGAAAGGCTATCGCTTAAATATTATTGATACACCAGGCCATGTTGATTTTACGGTTGAAGTATCAAGATCGTTGCGGGTACTAGATGGAGCTGTAGCATTAATTGATGCGCAAGCAGGTATTGAGCCACAAACAGAAACAGTTTGGCGACAAGCAACAGAATTTAAAGTGCCACGCATGATAATGGCTAATAAAATGGATAAATTAGGTGCTGATTTTGGATACAGCTTAAAAACAATTGATGATCGTTTAGGTGTAAATGCTAAACCAATTCAATGGCCAATTGGAGCAGAGAATGATTTTGATGGAATAATTGATTTATTAACTAAAACAGCTTATCGTTATGATGGCCTAGAAAATGAAGAAACTACTATTATTGAAATTCCTGATAATCTAATAGGAATAGTTGACGAAAAAAGAAATGAATTAATTGAAGCTGTAGCCGAATATGATGATGAATTAATGGAAAAATATTTAGAAGGCGAAGATATTTCTATTGATCTTATTAAAAAAGCTATTCGTAAAGGAACATTATCTGTTGAATTTTTCCCAGTTTTATGTGGAACAGCTTTAGGTAATAAGGGAATAAAATTATTATTAGATGCGATATTAGATTACTTGCCATCACCAGTTGATGTAGAAGCAATTAAATGTACTGATAAACAAGGTAAGGAAGTAGAAAGACATCCTAATGATGAAGAACCTTTTGCAGCGTTAGCATTTAAAGTAGCAACTGATCCTTTTGTTGGAAGATTAACTTTTTTTAGAGTTTATTCTGGTCATTTAAGTAGTGGTTCATATATAACTAATGCTACTAAAGGTAGTAAAGAAAGAATTGGGCGATTATTACAAATGCATGCTAATAATCGTACGGAAATAACTGATGTATATGCCGGTGATATAGCAGCAGCGGTGGGACTTAAAAATACTACTACAGGCGATTCATTATGTGCAGAAAAAAATCCTGTTATTTTAGAAACAATGGAATTTCCAGAACCTGTAATTGAATTAGCGATTGAACCAAAAACAAAAGCTGATCAAGATAAAATGGGGATAGCTTTACAAAAACTATCTGAGGAAGATCCTACTTTTAGAGCAAGTACTAATCATGAAACAGGTCAAACGGTTATTGCCGGAATGGGTGAATTACATTTAGATATAATAGTTGACCGTATGAAAAGAGAATTTAATGTTGAAGCGAATATTGGCAAGCCACAAGTATCCTATCGGGAAACTTTAACTCAGGAAGCATCATGTGAAGGAAAATATATTAAACAATCTGGTGGTAGAGGTCAATATGGTCATGTTTGGATTAAATTTGAACCAAATCCTGATAAAGGTTATGAATTTGTTGATAAAGTAGTTGGTGGAACGGTACCAAGAGAATATATTCCGGTAACGGATAAAGGTTTACAAGAATCTATGAAAACAGGCGTTTTGGCTGGCTATCAAATGGTTGATGTAAAAGCGACTTTATATGATGGTTCATATCATGATGTTGATTCATCAGAAATGGCGTTTAAAATAGCAGCTAGTATGGCTTTAAAAGAAGCAAAAAAGAAATGTAAACCAATTATTTTAGAACCTATTATGAAAGTACAAATAGTTGTACCTGATGAATATTTAGGAAATGTTATGGGTGATATTACATCTAGAAGAGGCCGACCATTAGGACAAGAAACTCGTGGTAATGCGTTAGCATTAGAAGCGATGGTGCCTTTGTCGGAAATGTTTGGATATGCTACTAGTTTAAGATCTAATTCTCAAGGACGTGGGCAATTTACGATGGTATTTGATCATTATGAAGAAGTACCTAAAAATATTGCGGAAGATATAATTAAAAAAAATGGTGGAAATTAGTTAAAAGGACTTGAAAATTTTAACTAGTTGATATAAAATATAAAGTAGATAAATAAAAGGAGGAATTTAAAATGGCAAAAGAAAAATTTGATCGTTCAAAACCACATATTAATATTGGTACAATTGGACACGTTGATCATGGTAAGACAACTTTAACCGCTGCTATAACAGCAGTTTTAGCTAAATCAGGTCATGCGGAGGCAATTGCCTTTGCAAATATTGATAAGGCCCCAGAGGAAAGAGAACGTGGGATAACTATCAATACATCACATGTTGAGTATGAAACTGATAAAAGACATTATGCACATGTTGATTGTCCGGGCCATGCTGATTACGTAAAAAACATGATTACAGGAGCAGCTCAAATGGATGGAGCAATTTTAGTAATTGCAGCAACAGATGGAGCTATGGCTCAAACTCGTGAACACATTTTATTATCTCGTCAAGTAGGTGTGCCACGTATGGTAGTATTTATGAATAAATGTGATATGGTTGATGATGAGGAATTATTAGATCTAGTAGAAATGGAAATTCGTGAATTATTAACTGAATATGGTTTTGATGGCGAAAATACGCCAATTATTAGAGGTTCAGCATTAAAAGCATTAGAAGGTGAAGAAAAATACGAAAAAAGTGTTATTGAATTAATGGAAGCAGTTGATACTTGGATTGAAACACCAGAAAGAGATACTGATAAACCATTCTTAATGCCTATTGAAGATGTATTTACTATAACTGGTCGTGGAACAGTTGTAACAGGACGGGTTGAAAGAGGAAAATTAAAATTAAATGATGAAGTTGAAATTATTGGTATTAAAGATACTAAAAAATCAGTTGTAACTGGTATTGAAATGTTTAGAAAACAATTAGATTATGCTGAAGCTGGGGACAATGCGGGTGTATTATTACGTGGTGTTGCTCGTGAAGATGTAGAGCGTGGTCAAGTTTTAGCTAAACCGGGTAGCGTAACACCCCATACTAAATTTAAAGCACAAGTTTACGTTTTATCAAAAGAAGAAGGCGGAAGACATACTCCATTTTTTAGTAACTACCGTCCACAATTTTATTTTAGAACAACTGACGTAACTGGTGTTATTGAATTACCAGAGGGTGTAGAAATGGTTATGCCTGGTGATAATGTTGAAATGGTTGTGGAGTTAATTGCTCCAATTGCTATTGAAAATGGTACAAAATTTTCTATTCGTGAAGGTGGAAGAACCGTTGGAGCTGGTAATGTTTCTGAAATAATTAAATAGTATTAATATTAAAAGGATAAAAGAAGCATATTTAGATGCTTCTTTTACTATGCAATAATAAAAATATTGTATTTTTAAAAAAATATAGTACGAAAAAACAACTGAAAAACCTATTAAAGTTATTGCAATTTTCTTTAAATTATATTATACTGTATATAAACTGTAAAAGTATAAACAGAGGTGTAAAGATGATAAAAAAGTCAAAGTTAGGATTTACCTTAATTGAATTAATTGCAATAATTACTTTACTTGGAATAATAGCTGCCATTATTACGCCGGTTGTAAATAATGTTGTTAAGGAAAATAATCTTAAAATTTATAATATACAAATTGAAAATATAATATCAGGTGCTAAAAAATGGGCGTCAGAAAACGTCTTTTTAATGCCCGAAAATGAGGAAACCATTACATTAACCTTAGGTAACTTAAAAAAAGAGGGATACATTGATGATCAGTTAATAAATCCTCAAACAAAAAAAGAATTTTCTAATAATCTTATTATAAAAATTATTAAAGTAAATAACAAATATAAATATGAAATAACTGATGATTTAAATACTGATAGTCAAAATAATAAGAATGCTCCTACTATAGTTTTAATTGGTGAAAATATACAATATGTTGAAATAAATGAACTGTATGAGGACCAAGGGGTAAAAATAACTGATAAAAATGGTGATGTTATTAACGACTATACTAAATTAGTTTTAAAAAAAGTTGGTGATAAGTATGAAAATGTTTCAATGGTTGATACATCTACTATAAGTGAATATCGTATTACTTATATTGCTACTGATAATAAATTGATAACAAAAGCATATCGTACTGTTATGGTTAGAAATACTAAAAAATAATTATAACTGTTGATAATCGATCTTATCAAGAAATGGTTATAAATTAATTTGATTTTAAAAATGAATATATTGTTTTAAACTATGTTTGTAACGAAAAACAGTAAAAATATTATTGTATCAAACTATAATTATTAAAAAAAATAGTAATTTAAATTTACCGTAGATAAAAAATCATATAAGTTTATGGATATCTTATTAAAAAAATCTAAATATAAAGGAAAATGTGATTAAATAATTACATCATATTAGGAGTATTTAAATGACAAAAAATATAAACGGCTTTACCCTAATCGAAATAATGGGTATACTGGTTTTATTAAGCATAATTTCTATGATTACTATGACAATTGTAACTGACTCGGTAAGAAATAGTAAAAAAACAATCACGGAAACTCAGCAAATAAATATTAAAAAAGCTGCTAATGATTGGGCATTAAATAATTCTGATAATTTACCAATTAAAGAAAATGAATCCATTAATATAACACTTGGAGCATTAAAACAAAATGGTTATATTGATGCTTATATTAAGGACCCTAAAAGTCAAAAAGCATTATTAAATTGTCAATATATAAATATAAAAAGAAGCAATAAAAATTATGTTTATACGATTTTAAACCCCCGTGAAGACTGTACCAAAGAAAATGATCCTTTTGCGCCTAATATTGTATTAAAAGGTGAATTGGAAATGACGGTAAATCTAAACGAAGAATTCATTGATCCGGGTATAATTGCCCATAACAGTGTGGGTTCTTTAATTAAAGAGATTAATAAAACTATTACTAAAAATAATCAAACAGTAATAAATGTTGATACAAGTATTAAAGGAATATATCAAATAACTTATACTGTTAGTGATAATGGTACGCCTGTAAGTGTTAAGCGTATGGTTAATGTAAAAGATACAACACCACCAGTTATAACTGTTAATAATAGTACTGTTCGTAGTAATATTTCTATTGTTAAGGGGAATATATTTACAGTTCCGGTAGCAACTGCTTTTGATAACTATGATGGTGATATTAGTAATAAAATAATCGTTACCAGTAATGTAAACCCGAATATTATAGGTACATATGATATCTTATATACAGTTAGTGATAGTGAATTTAACATAAGAAGTTTAACTGTAACGGTAAATGTTACTTAATTAAAAAACGGTGATTTTAAACAATACAGTAAAAAAGAGTAAAAGTAATTAATCTGTAAAAAATAGACAAAATATAGTT
>JAVWOV010000012.1:0-17962 GCA_036636255.1 Bacilli bacterium | reverse complement strand
AATAAATTTAAATATGTCCACAAAAATGTGTCTAAAAACTTGACCTAGATCCAGTGCTGTATTTATGATAACATCTAATGCCAATTTGGCAACATCAAAAGCTACTTTTAAAACCTATTTAGCCACCCAAAAAGCAAATGGATATCCCTTTATGCTTTTATATCAATTAAAAAACCCAACTTATACAAATATAAGTTTACCAAAAGTTGCAACTGTAAAAGGAACAACAAATATTGAAACAACCGATGGTACAATAAAAACCAGTAAAATGGAAATAATAAAATAAGAAAATAGTGATTAAATCACTGTTTTTTAAAAATTTTTGACACTATTATTTACATAAATTAATAAAATAAATTATTTAATTCATAAAACATTATAAATAAATTAAAAATCTACTATTTTTAGTCATTATTTGATATAATATCTTATAGGGTGTAAAGATGAAAAATATATTTGATAATTCATTAGAAGATTTAGAACAATATTTTATTGAAAATAACAAAAAAAAATTTAAAGCCACCCAAATATTTGATTGGCTTTATAAAAAAAAAGTTACAAATTTTGACCAAATGATTAATATTAAAAAAGAAATTATAACATCATTAAAAAATGATTTTATATTTAACAAAATTAAAACAGCTGAAAAACAAACAGATAAAAATGTCCATAAATATTTATTCAACTTAAACGATAACAATTATATAGAAGCCGTCTTAATGAAACATAATTATGGTCTTAGTTTATGCATATCAAGTCAAGTAGGTTGTAATATGGGTTGTACCTTTTGTGAAAGTGGACGATTAAAAAAAATAAGAAACCTAGAGACATATGAAATGGTTTTACAAATATTACAAGTTGAACAAGACATAAAAAAAAGAATAAGCCATGTAGTAATAATGGGAATTGGTGAACCATTTGATAACTACGACAATGTCATGAAATTTATAGAAATAATCAACAACGATAAAGGCCTTGCCATTGGAGCTAGACACATAACAATATCTTCATGTGGTCTTATTAAAGAAATTAAAAAATTTATGACTAATCCCAAACAAATTAATCTAGCAATCTCACTTCATGCATCAAATGATCAATTACGTAATCAATTAATGCCCATAAATAGAAAATATAATTTAAACAATTTAATAACTGCTATTAATGAATATATAACAACAACTAATAGAAGAATTACCTTTGAATATATTATGTTAAAAGATATAAATGATACTAAAGAATGTGCTTTAGAACTAGTTAATTTAATAAAAGGCATTAATTGCTATATTAATTTAATCGCCTACAACGAAACAAGTACTAATTATAAAAGAAGTAGCAAACAAACTATTTTGAAATTTTATGACATTTTAAAACAAAATAGAATAAATGTCACTATAAGAAAAGAATTTGGAACCAAAGTAAATGCCGCATGCGGGCAATTGCGTGCTAACCATAAGGAGGAATAGATATGAATTATTGTTATTTAACTGATCCAGGTAAAGTAAGAGAACATAACGAAGATAGCGTGACCATTTTAACAAATGCTAATAACGAATATTTATTGGCTGTAGCCGATGGTATGGGTGGTCATCGGGATGGAGAAATAGCTTCTAGTATAGCTATATCTCATATTGGCAAAAGATTTAATCAAATTAGTAGTGTTGGAACCAAAGAAGATGCAATTAACTGGCTAAAAGAAGTTGTAAGTGAAGCCAATGTAGAAATATATAAATACACCAATTTATATCCCGAAAGTGAAGGAATGGGAACAACAATCGTTTTAGCTATTTTAACACCGAATTTTTTGCTTTTTGGTAATATCGGTGATAGTTCCGGCTATGTTATAAAAAAACAAACACTTCATAAAATAACAAATGATCATACCTTAGTTAATCTATTAGTTAAATCTGGTGAATTAACACTTGAAGAAGCCAAAGAACATCCCCGAAAAAATGTTTTAATGAAAGCTTTAGGCGCAAATACTAATATAGAAATGGATATATTTGACGTTGAAACAGACATTGATGCTATCGTTCTTTGCAGTGATGGTTTAACTAATATGTTAGATGATGACCAAATAGTAAAAGTATTAAATGATGATTTAACAAGCGAAGAAAAATTGCAAAAGCTAATATATAAATGTAATAATCGTGGTGGAAATGATAACATTTCTATTGCCTATTTAGTAAAGGATGGTGTTAATAAATGATAAGTAAAGGTCAAAAAATAAACGACCGTTATCAAATAATAAGAACAATCGGTGAGGGAGGAATGGCTAACGTTTATTTAGCCTATGACACTATTTTAGATCGGAATGTAGCTGTTAAAATATTAAGAGGCGATTTAGCAGATGATGAAAAATTTGTTCGTCGTTTTCAAAGAGAAGCAATAGCCGCTAGTAGCTTATCTCATCAAAACGTAGTAGAAATGTATGACGTAGGTGAAGATGATGGAAAATACTTTATTGTAATGGAATACATTGAAGGAAGGACTTTAAAAAGCCTAATTAAAAGACGAGGAGCACTATCACTACCCGAAGTAGTTGATATTATGCTACAATTAACCTCAGGTATCTCCTGTGCCCATAATAGCTATATAATTCATCGTGATATCAAACCCCAAAACGTTTTGATTTTAGATGACGGAAGAGTTAAAATAACAGACTTTGGTATAGCTATGGCTTTAAATAATGAATTAACACAAACAAACTCAGTAATGGGATCAGTCCATTATTTACCACCAGAACAAGCAAATGGTAACGGATCAACTAATAAAAGCGATATTTATTCATTAGGAATCTTAATGTTTGAATTAATAACCGGTAAATTACCTTTTAAAGGTGATAACGCAGTTGAAATAGCCATTAAACAAATGAAAGAACAAATACCAAGCATAACAAGACTAAACCCATCTATCCCCCAATCAGTCGAAAATGTCATTTTAAAAGCCTGTGCTAAAAATCCTAAAAATAGATATGACAGTGCAGCAGCTATGCACGAAGATATAAAAACTGTTTTAGATGAAAACCGTGAGGATGAACATAGAGTGATTTATATGTATCCAGAAGAAGACCTTGATTCAACAAAAACAATTCCCAATTTAGAAAGTGTAGGTAGTAAAAGACGCGAAACATCTTATGATAAACAAGAAAAAAATAAAAACAGCAAAAAAAACAAACCACTAATTATTTTGGCAAGTATCTTTGTAGCCTTAATAGCTGTTTTATTAACTATATTTTTTATAATTCCTACAATAATAGATAGTAAAGAAATTGTTGTACCATCAGTAGCAAATATGTCAGTAGCAAACGCAACCAAAAAATTAGAACATACGGGCTTCGTCGTAAATAAAAAATTAGAAAAAGAATTTTCTTTGAAAGTTACTAAAAACGAAGTTATAAGAACAAATCCTCAAGCAAAGAAAAAGTTTAAAAAAGGTAAAGAGATTACCTTAATAATTTCTAAAGGAAAAGATCAATTTAAATTAAAAGATTATACCGGTTATGATTACAGTGATGCAACTGACGAACTGGAAAAATTAGGAATTGAAGTAAACATTTCTAAAAAACAAATTAGTGACCAATCAGTAGCATCTAATAAAGTTATTGAACAATTACCAGCTGCTGGTAAAAAAATCAAAGTTAATTCTGTTGTTACTTTATATATTCCCGAAATAGTTGTTGTTTTTCCTGATTTTGTTTCTGAAAATTGGTCAGTAAGTCAAGTAAAAAGTTTCTGTTCTAAACATGGTATTACCTTAACAACCGGAACAGAAGAAACAGATGATTATGAAGTAGGAACAATAATTTCTCAAACAAGAGCAGCCGGCACTAATGTAGCTTCAGGATCTTCAATAAAAATAGTAATAGCTGCTGCACTACCTGAAGTGGCAAAACCAACACCAGTAGTACCTCCAAAAACAGATCAAAAGGATCCAAACGCATAATGATAGGAAGAATTATCAAATTAATTAGTGATGATTATAGTGTATTAGTAGGTAATGAAATTATAATTTGTAAACCATGTGGTAAATTTAAATATTTAAATTTAAAACCAGTAGTTGGCGATATGGTTAAAATTGATCAAAAACAGTGTTATATGACAGAAATTTTAGCGCGCAAAAATCATTTAATAAGACCACCGGTTAGTAATATCGATCAAGCTATAATAATTACCAGTGTTAAACAACCAGATTTTGATACTAATTTACTAGACAAACTATTAGTAATTATTACTTTTAAACAAATAGAACCAATAATTTGTTTTACTAAATTAGATTTACTTAATAACCATGAACTAACTATTATAAATGAATATATTAAACAATATAAAAAAATCGGTTATAAAGTATATTTAAATATCGAAATAAGTGCCTTAAAAAAAATATTTAAAAATAAAATATCTGTTTTCACCGGGCAAAGTGGAGCCGGTAAATCAACTTTATTAAATGAAATATGTGCTGATTTAAACATCAAAACAGCACCAATTTCTATGGCATTAAATAGAGGTAAACATACCACCCGCCATGTTGAATTATTAAAACTATGTGGAGGATGGGTAGCAGACACACCAGGATTTTCTAGTTTAGATTTCAAGGAATTAACCAAAAAAGACATAAAAAATAGTTTTATAGAATTCAATAAATACAAAGATCAATGTCAATATCAAGATTGTATGCATATTTTAGAACCCATATGCGCTATAAAAAAACAAATTAATCAAAATATTTTAAAAAGTCGTTATGAAAATTATTTAAAATTTATAAAATGAGGTGTAATATGAAATTATCTGCTTCCTTCCTTATGCTTAAAGATAAAAAATCTATTTTAAAATTAGCCCATGAGGATATAGATTATTTACATTTAGATATTATGGACGGTATATATGTTGAAAATAAATCTCCCGACTTAAAAGAAATAAAAGACATAGTTAAAGACATTAACTGCCCATTAGATATACATTTAATGGTAACAGATGTTTTAAAATATGTTGAAAACTATCAAGAATTAAAACCAAAAATAATAACCATGCACATTGATGCAATTAAAAATTTTCAAAATATTATTTATATCTTAAAAGAAAACAACATAAAAATTGGCTTAGCACTTAAACCAAACGAAGACATTAGCCTTTTAGAACCTTTTTTAAGCTATATTGATTTAGTTCTTATTATGAGTGTAATCCCCGGTAAGGGTGGCCAAAAATTCTTAGCCGAAAATATTCAAAAAGTAAATGGGTTAAGACAATTACAAGTTCAACATAATTACTCTTTTTCTATCGCAATTGACGGAGGTATTAATGATCAAACCATCAAATTTTGTCGTGATTGTGATATTATTGTTGTTGGCAATTTCATTACAACCGGGAATATGACCAAAAACATCAAAAAATTAAAGGAGTCATATAATGGAATATAAAAATTTAAATAAAAAAGCCGTTAATATAATGGTTATAAATGCAGCTATTTTATTAATAGTAACAAGTTTCATATTATTTATAAGCTATTTTATTTATTTAGAAACAAATTTAAATAAACAATTTTCAATAATTTATTTAAACATAGTAACAACTATAATAACTATATATTTATTTCTAAACGTAATTTTATTTCCAACTATACGTTATAAAAGATATCAGTATTTAGTAGATGATGATAAAATCGATATAAAAAAAGGTTTATTTATTATAACAAGAACTATTGTACCAATAGTAAAAGTTCAAAAAATAGCTATCAGTAACGGACCCATTGATCGTTTATTTGGTTTATCTAATGTAGCTATATATACAGCAGCCGGAGTTGTTAAAATAAACTTTTTAGAAGATAAACAAGCATATCTTTTATGTGAAGAAATAAATAAATTATTAGATATGGTAGATAAAACGTATGCTAAATAAACAAAGATTACACTTTTCAACTATCTTCGAAAACATTTTAAGCATTATTGTTTTTATTTTTATAATACTCTTTTCAACATTAGATAATATTGTTGTAAATATTATGAAAGATATTGATTTAACCAAATATCATAATATAAATATGCTGGGTTTTTGTTTAGCGTTATTAGTCATTATAATAGCTTTTCTAATTGTTTTTATTATATATTATATTAAATGGTTAAATACTTACGTTTATTTTGATAAAGATACTTTTGTAATTGAAAAAGGTAAATTATTTAAAAAAACAACGACAATAAAATTAAAAGATATTTCTAATATAAACATGAAAAAAAACATTTTTCAAAAAACAATAGGAACTTGCCAATTAAAACTTGATTTAAATAATATGGAAAATAATATAACAACTAAATTAGTTTTTAAAGAAAGCACGGCAATAGCCATTAAAAATAATATTGTAAATAAAGAAGAAATAAAAACATTAACAGGCCATTCACTATTAAATTTTAAACTAAAAGATATTATTAAACATAGTTTAATGTCATTAAATATAATTAGTATGTTGTTTCTTTTAATTATATATATGCCGTTTATATTTTATTTAACAAATAATTACACTAGTATTATAATTATAATATTAATGTCAATTTCGGCTATATGGATGATTATTAGCAAAACATTAGGATATATGAACTTCTGTTTAGTAAAAAATGATGATCATTTAACTGTGTCATATGGCTTTTTTACAACAATAACAAATAATATATATTTTGATAAAATAAATGCTGTGATAATTAATCAATCATTACAAGCAAGAATATTTAAAAAATATTTAATTGAAGTAGTTATTGCATCTTCAGATGATGATGAAAAGAAAAAACAAATATTATCACTTTATGTAAGCAATAAAGTTTTTAATACATTAATGACTGATTTATTGGCTGACTATATTACAACAAGCAAAATAATTAATCAAGAACCGAAAGCGTTAATAACTATTGTTTTAAATAATCTTTTATTGATTATTATTATTATAGTCATGAGTTACAATATATCACCATATATTTTATTGTTATTACTAATTATTTTGTTAAATATTATTTTAACTTATAAAACCAAAAAGCTCATGGTGGCTGATAAACTAGTAATAATTGATGGCATATATAACAAACGAACAAGTATTATTAAATATGAAAAAATAGAGCAAATAAAAATAACTAAAAGTTTATTTGCCCGCTTAGTTAAACTTAATAATTTGACAGTATATATTATCGGTAGCAATTTAAATAGTATATTTAAAACAGGTTATTTCACTAAAACAGTAAGTGAGGAAGTAATTAATAAAATGTTTTCTAAATTAATAAAATATAATTAACTGATTAAATCATAATTTTTATGATTTAATTAGCTTATATTGTATTAATAATATTTAAAAACAATAAAATAGTAATAAAAACTATTGCCAAAATAAATAAAATAGGATATACTAATATAGTCATTTAATTTATAAATGGGCTTGTAGCTCAGCTGGTTAGAGCGCGCGCCTGATAAGCGCGAGGTCGATGGTTCGAGTCCATTCAGGCCCACCATTTATAATGGCCCGTTGGTGAAGTGGCTTAACACACTGCCCTTTCACGGCAGCATTCATGGGTTCGAATCCCATACGGGTCACCAATTTAAACACAAACTGTTGAATTTCAACAGTTTTTATATATAATAATCATTTAATTTAAAAAATGGTAAATATCTTTAATATCTAAAAGAAAATAATGTACCATAACGTATATATATAATTTTGATATTAACTTATAGCTATTATCAAAAATGAAAAGTGTATTTTTGACAAAATCACTATAATATATTATAATTTATATTAGTAAATACAAGGGAGGATATTTAAATGAGTTATACCAATAACCTAATGGAAACTTTAATATGTTTATTTACAATCAAAAATGGTATTTTTCAAATACTATTATTAAGAAAAAAAAGTGATCCTTATAAAGGATACTGGATATTACCAGGGAATATATTACTTGATAACGAAACATTAGAGCAAAATGTTGAAGGAATTACCCAAACCAAGATAGGACTTAAAACAATTTATAAAAAACAATGCTACACTTTTAGTAATATTAATCGTTATCCCAATAAACGCGTTTTAGCGGTTGCTTATATTGGTTTAATTGATAGCTCTAGTATCCTTCTTAAAATGCAGGAAATACCTGGTATAGAAAAAAAATGGTTTAACATAAACGAATTACCTAAACTGGGTTATGATCACGAAATAATTGTAAAAAAATGTATCGAAAGACTGCAATATTTAATGAGAGAACCAGATATATTTATAAAACTATTCCCTAGTGATTTCACTTTACCAGAATTACAAAAAGTATATGAACAAATATTAAATAAAAAATTAGATCGTCGTAATTTTCGTAAAAAGATAATTAACCTTAATTTAATAGAGGATACCGGTTATAAAAATGAAATTGGTAATGGCCGTCCCGCCAAACTGTACCGCTTTAAAGAAACATTTATAAAACAATTAAATTAATTGTTTTATAAATAAATACTTTTAAATAAAAGGTAAAAAATGCTATAATAAATATATTATTTAAGTAAGAAAGGTGATAAAATGACCAATCAAGAATTAGCTGACTTAATATTTCCTAACACTAATAAAACAATAGATGATTATGAAAAAATATATCCCAAAAGAAATCTAACCGCAGGTGCTAAAGTAGTAAGAATGGCCCCAAGTCCTACTGGCTTTGTTCATATGGGTTCCTTATTACCAGCTTTATTAAATCGTAAACTAGCAACAGATACTAAAGGTATATTTTATGTTAGAATTGAAGATACCGACGGTAAAAGATCGGTCTTAAATGGTATAACCGGCATTATTAAAGACTTAAACGATTTTGATATTAAAACTGATGAAGGGATATTAAACGAAGAACAAGAAATTGGTCAATATGGGCCTTATATTCAAAGCAAAAGAAAAGAAATATACGAAACATATGCTAAGTATTTAATAAGTATTGGTTACGCTTATCCATGCTTTTGTACCGAAGAAAAGATTACCACTATTAGAAAACAACAAGAAAAAAATAAAGAACGAATAGGTTATTATGGTAAATATGCTAAATGCCGAGATTTAACAAACGAACAAAGAGCAAAAAAAATAATTAACGGAGAAAAATATATAATAAGATTAAAATCACCTGGTGATTTTAATAAGAAAATTATTTTAAATGATTTAGTATGTGGTAAAATAGAAATGCCAGAAAACGATTTAGACATTGTTTTAATTAAAAGTGACGGGCTACCAATTTATCACTTCGCTCATGTTATTGATGATCACTTAATGCGTACAACCCTAGTAATGCGTGGCCAAGAATGGATTTCATCAACGCCTATTCATATGCAACTATTTAAAATATTAGGATTTAACATACCACAATATGCCCATAATGGCTTAATAGCTAAAATAGATGAAAATGGCTGTAAAAGAAAACTATCAAAAAGAAAAGATCCCGAAGCAGCTGTTAGTTATTATAAAGAACTAGGTATTCCCGTATATGCCGTTAAATTATATTTAATGACTATTGCCAATTCTAATTTTGAAATGTGGTTAGATAATAATAAAGATAAAACATATGATGATTACAAATTTGATTTTAAAAAAATGAGCTCCAGTGGTTCTATATTTGACTTAGACAAGTTACTAAATATATCAAAAAATTATATAAGCCGCCTAAAAGCAAGTGACGTATATTCTAAAACTTTAAATTGGGCTAAACAATTTGATTTTGAATTTTATCAATTATTAACAACAACAAAAGAATATTCTACTGCTATATATAATATTGAACGTCAACAAAAAAACCCACGTAAAGATTTTAGTTGTTATAAAGAAATTAAAAATCAAACATGGTATATGTATAAAGAATTATTTACTAAAAAAGCCTATCAAAATATAAATACTAAACAAAATATTGATATAATATATGATTATATTAATAATTATTATAATGATTTTGATACTAAGGAAATATGGTATAATAAATTAAAAAAATTAGCTAAAAATAATAATTATGCAGAAGAAGTAAAGGAATATAAAGAAAATTATGAGCAATATAAAGGACATGTTGGCGATATTTGTGAATTAATAAGATTAATAATAACTACCCAAGCAAAAACACCAGATTTATATGAAATATTAAAATTATTAGGCAAAGAAGAAATAAAAAGAAGACTTGACTTATATAGCACAATTTAATTGTGCCATAATCTGGCCCGTTGGTGAAATGGTTAACACGTTGCCCTCTCAAGGCAATATTTATGGGTTCGAACCCCATACGGGTCACCAATAAGAAATAAACTGTTAAAAACGGTTAAAATTATAAATGTTAAAAAAGAGGTGATAACAATGAAAAAAAATCAAAAAATTATTATTACCAAGTCAGGAATCGAATTAAAACAAACAGAAGATATAAAAAGCCATGAATTATACAAAGAAAATAAAACTAAAGCTATATTAGAAATATATAATCATATAAATAATAATAATAACGAACAAATAACCTTCATCAAAGAAATAATAGAATATTATTATACCCAATTATCACAATGCCTAGATAATACCATAATCGACATAAAGTTTGATCAAGAAATAAAAAACAACATCATCAATAACACTCCTTTTATTAAAGGCGAAGAATATGTAAATGAACATTGGTTAGACAAAATAACCACCACCTTTAATGAATATATAAATGAACTTCATATAAAAAACATTGAAACCTATTTAAAAGATCAACAATATAATTATCAAAAAAAAGGACGTATTTTTTTTCATCTTGTCGAAAGTAAAAAAGAAGATTTACCATTTGCTTTTTTAGCTACCTATTCAAAAATAATTGATTGTAAAACCAAACATATGCCGCTTAAAAGTGCACTGACAATCTACAAAGAAGATAATCGTGAACTTTTAAATATATTAACATGTGTAAAAAAAGTATCCGTTCAAAGTGATTTTATAAAACAATTACTAAATGATGGATCCATTTATAAACCCTTTTTTTTAAACAAAATTGATGCCTATACATTTCTAAAAGAAGTCCCCTTATACGAGCAATCAGGTATAACCTGTCGCATTCCAAATTTCTTTAAAAAGAAAAATAAAAGCATAAAAACATCCTTGAAAATCGAGACAAGCCCAAGTTATTTAAACCTTAATAATTTATTAAATGTTGAAGTGATTTTAAAAATAGATGACCTAACATTAACAAAAAAAGAAGTGACAGAAATTTTAAATCAAACTGGTCTAGCCTTTATCAAAGGAAAATGGATAGAAATAGACAAAAAAAAGTTAAAAGAAGTACTAATAAAATATGAAAAGCTAGAAGAAATATATAATGATAAACAAATTACTATGAAAGAAGCCCTTTTATTAAATGCTAAAACAGATATCAACATAACAAACGGTGAAAAATTTAATGAAATATTAGAAAACATTATTAAAAAAACTAATTTTGAACAAATCATCATGCCATCAACATTTAAAGCAAACCTTAGACCATATCAACAAATAGGTGTTAACTACTTAACCTATATGCAAAAATTAGGCCTAGGAGTATGCCTAGCAGATGATATGGGTTTAGGAAAAACCATTCAAATATTAGGCTTTTTAGCAACCCAAAACAATCATAATATAACCTTAATAGTAATGCCCTCATCACTAATAGGCAACTGGGAAAAAGAAATTAAAACCTTTATCCCAAGTAAAAAAGTTTTAATCCTACATAATAATTATGCTAAACCCGACAAACAACAAATAAAAAATAACGATATCATTATTACTAGTTATGGTATGGTAACAAAACTTGACTTTTTAAAAGAAATAAAGTTCGACATTCTTATTTTAGATGAAGCCCAAGCTATAAAAAATGCTAACGCAATTAAAAGTATTAGCATAAACAATTTAAAAGCAAATTATAAAATAGCTTTAACAGGAACACCAATAGAAAATAGTCTTTCCGACTTATGGAGTATATTTAATTTTCTTAATCCTTACCTACTAGGCGATATTAATCAATTTAGTAGATACGTAAAACAACTAAAACAAAATAGTAACTTTAATCAATTAAAAAAACAAATAGAACCATTCATGTTAAGAAGACTAAAAAGTGATCAAACAATTATAACTGACCTAACCACAAAAACCGAACGATATGAATATATTATTCTAACAGAAAAGCAAAAAACTTTATATCAAGCATATGCAGATGATATGATCAAAAAAATTCCAGTTATAAAACCAAAGGAAAAAAGTAGCCTAATTTTAACCGCTATTGTAAAATTCAAACAAATATGTAACCATCCCGATCAATATCTTGGATTAGAAGAATATAAAATGTCAGATAGTGGTAAATTCATCGCCTTAAATAGCATAATAAAAGATATCCAAAAAAAGAATGAAAAAGTATTAATATTTACCCAATTTACCGAAATAATTCCTCATTTACAAAAATTTTTAGAACAACTTTATCAACATAAAGGATTAGTTATAAGTGGTAAAACCACCAGTAAGCAAAGAAGCCTTATTGCCTTTGAATTTCAAAACAACGACAATATTTCCTTTATGATTTTATCCTTAAAAGCTGGTGGAACTGGTTTAAACTTAACTAAGGCCTGTCATGTAATTCATTTTGATCGTTGGTGGAATGCCGCCGTTGAAAATCAAGCCACCGATCGCGTATTTAGAATTGGACAAACTAAAAATGTAACCATTCATAAATTTTTAACCAAAGGGACAATTGAAGAAAAAATAAATGACTTAATTAAAAGCAAAGAAAAATTAACCGAAGATGTCATAACAAGTGGCAATTCTAATGTATTAAATAAATTAACCAAAGAAGAACTAATTGAATTGTTTAAATATAGTTATAGGGAGTAAAGAATGAGATTTAAAGAATATGAAAGTGTTGCTTCAAAAAAATATAAAAATGCCCAAATATTAGCCAATTTACAAAAGCAAAAAATAAAACCAGATCCCGTTCTTATTGAAGGAAGAATCATTGCCCATAAATGGTGGGGTAAAGCTTGGTGTGCCAATTTAAACACATATGCAGATTATAACAATCGCATCAGTCGTGGTAAAAGCTATATATCAAATGGTGCCGTTGTTGACCTTAAAATAGAAGAAAATAATGTCACCGCTTTAGTATGCGGTACTAGAAAAAAACCATACCAAGTAAATATCTCCATGATTAAAATTAGTACCAACCGCCAAAAAGAAATAAATAAATATATTAAACAAAACATAGAAAACATCGGCGAATTATTAGAAGGAAACTTTGCTAAAGAACTAAAAGATTTATTTATTGATCCAAACTTTGGCTTATTTCCCACCATTAATGAAATAGATTTTACTTGTAATTGTCCCGACTATGCCACTTGTTGTAAACATGTATCCGCTACCTTATATGCTATCGGAGCAAGATTTGATACCAACCCCGAATTACTATTTAAATTAAGAGGCATTAAAATAGATGACCTAATTAATAAAATTGTTACACAAGAATCAGAAAAATTACTAAACAAAAAAATAGTCACTAAAAGAAAAGTAGTAAACGACAAAGAGATAAATGACCTATTTAACTTAGATATCTAATAAAAAATAAAAGAAAGAAGGAAAAATCGTGAAAATAGAAAATATAAAGGCCCGTGAAATATTAGATTCAAGAGGAAATCCCACTATTGAAGTAGATGTTATTCTAGCAAATAAAATCATAGGACGCGCAAGCGTACCATCAGGGGCCTCAACTGGTTCTAAAGAAGCATTAGAGCTTCGTGATAATGATAATCGTTATCACGGGAAAGGGGTACTAAAAGCCGTTAATAATGTAAATACCGAAATAAGAAATGAAATAGTAGGTTATGATGTATTTAATCAACAACAAATAGACGAAGCCATGATTAAATTAGATGGAACAAAAACTAAAAGTAGATTAGGCGCTAATGCCATATTAGGCGTATCAATGGCTGTTTTAAAAGCTGCCGCCTTAGCTAAAAACATGCCATTATTTAAATATATAGAAAACAGCACTCCAATAATACCAATTCCTATGATGAATATATTAAATGGTGGTATGCATGCTGATAATAATCTTGATTTTCAAGAATTTATGATTATTCCTCAAGCAAAAAACATAAAAGAAAATTTACGCATTGGTAGTGAAGTATTTCATACATTAAAAAAAGTTTTAAAAGAAAAAGGATATAACACTAATGTTGGTGATGAAGGCGGCTTTGCCCCTAATTTAAAAAGCAATAAGGAAGCTCTTGACATAATCTGCTGTGCCATTGTTAAAGCTGGTTATGAATTAAAAAAAGATGTTTGTTTAGCACTTGATGTAGCAGCAAGTGAATTTTATCATAACGGAAAATATAACTGTGATAACAAACAATTATCAACCAAAGAATTAATCGCCTTTTATGAACAATTAGTTAATGATTATCCCATCATTTCTATTGAAGATCCTGTTGATGAAAATGACTTTGAAGGATTCAAACAAATAACTTTAAAATTAGGTGATAAAATTCAATTAGTAGGCGATGACCTATTGGTAACTAATATACTTTATTTAAAAAAAGCTATAACCATGAAAGCTGGTAATGCCATTTTGATAAAAGTTAACCAAATAGGTACTATTAGTGAAACAATAGCAACAATTAAATTAGCCAAAGAAAACAATTATAAAACAATCATATCTCATCGTAGTGGTGAAACCGAAGATACCATTATCGCCGATTTAGCCGTTGGCCTTTCCTTAGGACAAATAAAAACAGGCTCATTATCAAGAACTGATCGTACTGCTAAATATAATCAATTAATTAGAATAGATGAAATGATAAACAATAATTAACTTACAATAAGAAAGTTGATAAATTAAATTTAGATAGAAACAATCACCCCTAAAGGATAAGTAAGTGTGTAAATGTTTAAACACACTTTTTATTAGTGTGCCGGGCATGGCATATAATTAGGTGGTGAAAGTCCACTGTCCACGCTTTTGCGTCTATATATCTATACTAACACCACTATCACTATAGAAAATGATAAAAACAAAAAGTATGGAATTGATATTACTGATATAAAATTAAAATCGATATATAAGAACAAAGTAGAACAATTAACAAAAATTGGAGCATCTGATTTTAAACTTCCATTTGTTATAAATGGTCAAGTAATTGATACTATGGTAAGTTGCCCTCTAACTCGTAAACAATTGAATATTTATTTAAAAGAATTAAAACAAATAGATTCAATTCATTATTATGAAATAGATGACTTTGAAGAATCAATATTTTCTTTTATAGAAAAAAATAATATTGATTTATCTTTTAATGCTAATAGTGATAATGAAGAAATTTATAAGTTTATTCCAATTATAAAAGATAATCAAATTAAGAGTAATAAAGATGAAATCTATAATCTAGGTATTTTAACTAATGATAAGGTTTTAAATTTTGAATAGTATGGCTATTTTTAAATAAAAAATTAAGTATATTTAATACATCATGATAAGACTTTGGCGCCTAGAGTTTTAAAATAACAAGTATTTTAAAGCCTTTACTAGACATCATTTTTATTTCGTACATACGAAATTATCCATAATAGACACCAATAGTATCCACAATACTAAAATTATGACTTTATTTACAATAAATTCAATACCCATTAAAATGGATAAAATATAAAAATAGGAAAAAAAGTAATGTCCATTATTAGTTTCCTAAAACCTCTAACAAAAAGTGATTTTATCTATTAAAATAAAGAAAAAATATGTTATAATGGAAGTAAGAGAAGTAGAAAAAATTCTATAAAATTAAATTAAATTTAATTAGTAAAAAGTTGTTTTAAAAGTGCTGCTTTTTAAATATATAGATGTTATACTTATATTATAAAGCGAGGTGTAAAATGAAAAAATATAAAGTTGCAAGTTTATTTGCAGGTATTGGTGGTATTGATTTAGGTTTTAAACGAGCTGGAGCTTTACCGATTTGGGCAAATGAAATAGATAAGTATTGTGCAGTTACATTTAGAGAAAATCATAAAGAAGAGGAATTAATAGTAGATGATATTTGTAATATTAAGGGAAAAGATATTCCTAAAGTAGATATTCTCACAGGTGGATTTCCATGCCAACCTTTTTCAATAGCAGGATATCAAAAAGGGTTTGAAGATGATCGTGGTAATATGTTTTTTCAAATAATGAGATTAGTTGAAGAGATGGAAGAAAATAATAATAAACCAAGAGTATTATTTTTAGAAAACGTTAAGAATTTAAAATCACACGATAATGGTCATACTTTTGATGTAATTAAAGAAGTTCTAGAAAAACATGGATATATGGTTTCAGAAAAAGTTTTAAATACTTGTGAATATGGGAACTTACCTCAAAATAGGGAAAGAATTTTTATAGTTAGTTTTTTAAACAAAAGTGATTATGATAATTTTAAATGGCCTAATAAAATAAAACTAACAAATACAATTGATAATGTTGTTGATTGGAATAAAGAAGTTGATAAAAAGTATTTGTATCAATCTGATAAGAAATGCTATCCATTATTAAAGGATAATATAATTGAGCATAATACAATTTATCAATATAGAAGAGTTTATGTTAGAGCTAATAAGAATGGTGTATGTCCAACCTTAACAGCTAATATGGGAACAGGAGGACACAATGTTCCATTGATATTTGATAATAAGAATAATATAAGAAAATTATTACCTATTGAATGTTTAATGTTACAAGGTTTTCCTAGTAATTTTATAATACCTCTTGAATTATGTGATTCAAGAATATATAAACAAGCTGGAAATGCTGTTTCTGTTAATGTAATTAGAAGAGTGGCAGAAAATATATTAAAAGCAATGGAGTCGGAATAATATGGTAACAATAAAAAAATATTTAGATTTACCAGAAGGTAAAGTTGAAGCAGATGTTTCAATTTTTGATGAAGAAGATAAAAAAATTATTAAATTTGTTTATGAAAACTGGTTAGAACTTTGTAAAAGTTTAAAAGTATTGGGTGCTAGGGGTGTAAATATTCCAGAAGGTTTAAGTGAAACTGCCGTATGTATGCATAAATCATGGTATAGAGTTAACAATGCTAAAATAGGAAAAGCAAAAACTTCATTTGATGCATATGATCCTAAAGGTGGTGTTGACAATAATAGAATACAAATTAAAGCCTGTAGTATTGATAATGACTTAACATCTTTTGGACCAAATTCTGTTTGGGATAGGATTTTTTTTGCCGATTTTTATAATGATGGTGAATGGAATGGGAAAATTGTTTTGTATGAAATTGATACAAAAGATATAAAAGAACATAAAGTAAATTCAGGTCAATTATTCACTGATCAACAAACAGAAAAAAGAAGACCTCGTTTTAGTATAAAAAAAGATTTGATTTCAAAAGGAAAATATATTTCTAAAGAAGAAATTTTTATAAACGATATTGTCATTAGAGAATTTGAATAATGAAAGTAATTACTTTAAAACAGCCTTGGGCAACGCTTGTTGCAGAAGGCATAAAAAAATATGAGTTTAGAGGTTGGAAAACTAATTATAGAGGTAAATTATTAATTCATGCTGGTATTGGCGTTGATAAAGAAGCAATGCAAAAAGTAAAACACCTGGGTTTAAAATTCCCATCACGAAAAATTATTGCTTGTGTTGATTTAACAGATTGTTTATTATTGGATGAAGAATTAAATAATAAACGAAAAAAATATTGTTTATGGAAATAAAGTTAGAACTGGTTATGCGTGGAAAATAGATAATGTAATCAAAATAGATAGTGATATTAATGTTAATGGTAAATTGGGGTTATGGAATTACGATAATTTAGAAGAAAATAAAGGTTAAATATAAAAAAGTAGTATAATGAAATTAATTAAGGGTTAGTATAGACTTATTTGTAAGATGTACTATGTGGATCTAGGTCAAGTTTTTAGACACATTTTTGTGGACATATTTAAATTTATT